>CAYXGR010000045.1:4259-10805 GCA_964464525.1 uncultured Planctomycetaceae bacterium | reverse complement strand
TTGACCAGTACCCGCTTTTTTCGCCGGCCGTCGAACTCGCCGTAGAAAATCTGTTCCCACGGGCCGAAATCCAGCTTCCCCTCGGTGATCGCCACGACGACCTCGCGACCCATGATCGTCCGCTTGAGATGGGCGTCGGCATTGTCCTCGCCGGTATCGTTGTGGCGGTATTGGTCGATCGGTGCGTGGGGGGCGAAACCCTCAAGCCACTTCTCAAAGTCGGTGTGCAGACCGTGCTCGTCGTCGTTGATGAAGACGCTCGCGGTGATGTGCATGGCGTTGACGAGGCAGAGACCTTCCGCGATGCCGCTGTCGGCGAGGGCCTCCTCGATCTGGGGGGTGATGTTGATAAAGCCCCGGCGGCCGGGCACGTTGAACCAGAGTTCCTTCCGGTAGGACTTCATCTCGATGCCTCGAATCGCGAACGAATCAGAATCCGCCGAATCGATCCGGCATCGTAACCGCAGGATCATCAATGGGTCAAAGAGACTCGAACACCGGGGTAGGATGAGTCATCAGACCCATCTGTTGAACGTGCTCCTCATGGGGTGGGATGATCCACAATTCGCGCTCAGAGTCGTGCCCCACACCCGAAGGGAATAGGGCACACGCACTCTCTCACTGCTTGAAGCAGTGGCACACGCACTCTCTCACTGCTTGAAGCAGTGGCACACACGGGACGTCAATGTGCTCCGATCACCAGCACCCGCGGCCGGCCGGTCGATTGGGCCTGGGCGCTCAGTTCATGGACGCGCCCCATCGACCGCTCGACGCGTTCGCGGGCCATAGGCAGCCGCAGACTGACCTCCTGCTCGTAGCGATTGGCGAGTTCGAGCAGGGGCCGAGACTTTTCGAGTTGTTCGCTGACGAACATGAACCGCGCCTCGAGTTCCTCGGCGGAAATGCTGAGTGTGATGAGTTCGTGATTGAGTTGCTGCATGATCTCCCCATTGCTCGAACGCACGGCCTCTTGCCGTTGCTGCGCGAGTTGGGCCTTGGCATGGGCGAGTTGCTCTTCACTCTCCAGTACCTCCGATTCGGAGGCCATCTTCTCCTCGGAGGCCTGTTGAATTTTCCGGTGCCTCCGAGTCTGAATTTCGACAACCCGTTCGAGTTCCCGAACGATTGGGTCGTTGCCCACGCTGTCCTTCACCTGCTCGGCGATTCTGGCCAGTTGCCGTTCGATCGCCTCCCGCCGCGCACGTTGGGCCATCCGATCCATCTCCAGCTCGCGGCGCTGCCCTTCGAGTTGGCGCAACATATCCATAATGTAATCACGTTCCAGATCGACCTGATGCGCCTCGGCGCAGAGCGACTGCTGCACCCCATATATTCGAGAGAGATTCTCTCGGGCCTCGTCCAATTCACCCCGGGCACGCCCGATCCGCTCTTCGAATTGCCCCGAAACATCCTCGCCGAGCACCTCGATGGTTTCCTGCAGATGGGCACACAACGCGGCCTGAAATTCAACCGCCGCCGCCGGCACCTCGGAATCGCCCTCCTCGGAAATCGAAATCTCCAGTTGAGCCATCAAAAACTGTTCCTCATCATCCCCTCCGTCATTGATGGGTCCGAACGCAACGGCCACCCGGTCTTTCAACTTCTCGTCGTAGGGCAACCCCAACACCTCTCGTGCAGCTCGTCCCATCACACCGGAGCTGTTCAGGAGCATTTCGATGGAGATATGATCCAGCGGGATTCGATCAGGTTGCCAGGTGATTTTCAACAGGCAACTAGCCTGGTGCGTGCCGGACACTGACCGATCGGCCATCTCCGGAGCCTTCGGCGTCGATTCGATCGCCGCAACACCCACGCGCGCCTGCGACAAACTAAAAACAATCGTCAGGATCATCGTCATTCGAATCATGTCTCATCTCCTTGCTCGTTTTTTGTGTTCGAGATTCGTTCCCGGGCGATCCGCGCCCAGGCCGTCTTTGGAAAAAGATCGATCGTCCGACGCCAGGCCCGCGTAGCGGACGCCTGCGTATCGGGCCGCCGGGACAGGCGATCCGCGTGCTCCACCATGATCCGCGCCGTCACCTCGGCCTCGCGTCGAACAACCATCAAGGGATCCGCATCGGACGCCCGTTTTCGATAGGCGCTGAGCCGGGCGTTACGCGTCCGGGATTCGATCAATAGCTGTGCCATCCGCAGGCTCCCGTCCGCCTCCGCGCAAAGCTGCCGAATCTCCCGCTTCAGTGTTTCCGGATCACCGTGGCTCGGATCGCCCGGAAGCACGGTCTCGGACTGCAATACGACCGGAGAGACCCGATCCGTGCGCATTCCATTCACCCAAAGACCCGTCCCACACACGAGTACCACCGCCATTCCCGCCGCGCCCACGCGCCGTATCCGCCGCCGGCGATCCGCGAGTGCATAGACCGACGCGCACAGTTCCCCCGAGTCGAACTGCGGCGTGACCGCATCGCCGTCGGCCTGCATCAACAGAATGTCGAGTGATTCCCGCTTCATCGACTCAGTCCTTCACCAGATCCGAAAGGGTGTGCTTCAATTTTCCCCGGGCACGATTCAGTCGAACCTCCACCGCGTTTCGCGTGATCCCCAACAAGGGGCCGATCTCCGCGATCGGCACCTCCTCCAGATAACGCAGGACGACCACCTCTCGATAGCGAGGGGACAGTGCCTGAACGGCTAGCCGAACGCGCATAAAGGTTTCCCGATCCACGGCCGACCGATCCGAGGCGGACGTATAAGCGGGTGAACACTCCGCCGAGTGCCGCCTTCGAAAACGAAGGCGCAATATTCGCCGTCGCCGATCCGTCCGACAGGTGTTGATCGTGATGCGTGTCAGCCATGTTTCGATCCCGCTCTTCCCCTGAAAACCGCCGATTCCCTTCCATGCGGAGAGAAAAACCTCCTGAACCACGTCCCGAACATCCGCCGGCCAACCCATCAGCCGACCGGCCAACCGAGTCACGCGCGGCTGATGAAGACGCACCAGACGCTCGAACTCCGCCCGATCACCCGCGATCAGCCGATCGGTGCGAAGCGCCACCGCCAGGTCGCGGGCATCCATCTCCGCGGTCGATGCGATGGGGATGCCGTGATTCATGTTCCAGGTATTAGACGCGGTCATACGAAGAATCTTACAACAATACGCCGGATCCAATTGCGATGGAGTAACAATGAGGGTGCAACGAAGCAGTAGGATGGGTCATCTGCCCCATGTGTTGAACCCCCGGCCAACATCGACCCCGTTGTAGATACATGTTCCAGCGAGGGAACATGGCACCTGGTCTCAAGAATGGCAACGCATAAGGAACGAGACACGATGGGCGGGTATATCTATGAATCGAGTTTGTGATCCCAGAATGGAATGAACGGACCTTAAAAGTGGTTTGTATAAGAGTGAGGGTGAGCGTCTGCTGGAAACTGTTATAGGACCCGCCGTGGCTGCCTTCGGCTGAGGCCCAAATCAGCGATAATCCCTTGTTTATTGGGACATCCTCATCCTCGGAACACACGAAAGCGACTGGAACGGCAGTTTCAATTGCCTTCATCGTCCGGGCCGAGGTGAGGCTTGATGGGCGTGCCTGCTCCCAGCAGGAAGCGATGTGGCAAACGTCGAACAGGATGGGACAACCGTCATCATGCCGTCAGGAGTTCCAGCCCAATCGCCTGAAGCTCGGACGAAGATGAACAGCCATATGACACGCGTCGAGGGGGGCTGAGGACTATCGGTCAATCAATCCAGTGTCTAGGACCGTTTATCACGAGGGCATATTTTGAGGGAAATGACGCTCTGAAAACAACTTAGCACTTTCAGCCGGAAACGAAGGATCGATATCATACAAAGGCTATTGCCTGATGGCATGCGACGAGGGTATAATCGCCGACCGTCAAGAGCGGTCTCTGGCGTTCGCTCCGTGGATGAGGTGTGGTTGCATCCCAATCGCTACGGAGGTCCGCTCCCGGGGGATTCCTAAGGGTCATCATCAGGTGACTCGGATGTCCTCCCGATGGGTCGGAGGAAGAAACATGAAATTGATTGAAAAAAGACTCCTTGTCCACAGGCTCAAATCGCTTCTTTGCGTGACGCTTGTCCTGAATGCCCAGGTATGGCTGGGCGGTTGCGCCGGCTTGGCGGATCCCCTGGCATCGGCGAGCGGCCTCATCAGAATCGATCTGACGCCGGATCATCCCATCAGCCGCGCCCTGGAGGGCAGCGCCATGGCGGGTGCCACGGCGATCGAAATCGATCCCGCCGCTCAACAGCTTCATTTCGTCTATCCCGACGAGCTTCGCTCTATCAGCGCCAAATATACTCAAATCGGCGGCGAGTTTGCCATCCATGAGATCTCCATCGACAGGCTGGGGCGGTCCGTCGGCATGACCATCGACGACGCCAAGAGAATCACAACCATGCAAACCGACGATGGGTTTCACTGGACGCGCCCCGCGAAATGGCAATCCAAGGCCTCTTCATCGTCCGGCGCCCAGGGCTATCTGAACGCCAACATGGAGCTCATGAAGGTCGCCCGGGAAGACGACCAGTCCAGAGGCATCACGGTGCCGGATCGATATGTCACCATCCCCGGTTCGGATGAGACCGTCGATCTCAGCGAACTGAACTCATCCGACAACAAGTTCGATGCGTCTCAATTGCTGCCGCTGCCGCCCGCCTTCGCTGCGTTGGTCGCCATCTGGGCGGAATTAGGCAGCCTGCTGACTGCCCTGCTGTCGATCACCTTCATCCTCACTTTGCTGCAATTACTATTGGGCAATCTGGGACAACCCCAGGTGGAGCCCATCCCGCCGCCCGACGGCGACGGACCGGGCCCGTCCGAACCCCCGGCCAATGACTGTAATGGGAATGGCGTGGAGGATGCGGACGACATCGCAAACGGCACCGCTTTGGACTGCAATGGCAACGGCGCCCCCGATTCATGCGACATCGCCGGCAGCGCCTCCCAGGATTGCGATGCCAACGGCATCCCCGACGATTGCTCCGCCGACACCGATGGCGACGGCATCATCGACTCCTGTGACGGATGCCCGAACGATTCGGCCAAGCTCGAACCCGGCGTCTGCGGCTGCGGCGTCGCGGCTTCCGCAATCTGTGCCACCATCCAGTCCGATCGCGATTGGATCTATGAACACCTTGAGATGGGTGGATTCAATGTGACGAATTGTTCGGCGACCTTCACGGCCACAATCGGTGGAGATCCGCTCGGTAATACCAGCTATTCGTATCAGTGGACGATTACGCCCCCTTCGGATCGCCCGGGCAGCGTCTTTACTGACATCTCAGACGTAATAAACTCGGATCAATCCAAGTTTCAGCCGCCTGTTTGCCCCGCCGACTCGTCGAGTGGTTCGCCTTATATCGTCACCGTTACCATCAGTGGCGGCCAGGCGGGAAATAGTGGAACGGCAACATTCCCGATCGAAGTCCGCGTTCTGGGTGATGTCAACAGAGACGGAATCGCCGATACGACGGACATGGACATCGTTAAGAATGTAGAGGATGGCGTGGAAACCGATCCGGCGCTGATGATGGCCGCCGACGTGAACTGCGACGGCAGCGCCGACGGGCTTGACCGCCAGATTATTCAGGCCCGCATGGCAGGGCTGGTCTGTCCGTAAGGTTAAAACAGAAAGTTCGCGAGAGCCTGACTATAATCGCCGACATAGGGTTTCCGGTAATTACGATTTAACAAGACGAATGCCGTCAGATACTGGCGACCATGAATCACCGGTTTCATAACCGGACCCATACGAAGAGGAAAAAGCACGTGTTCTCATACAACACCAGACAATCAATTCTGATGATAATGATATTGGGCGCCCTGGCGCTGCCGGCAGCACGCGCACGGGCCGCGACCCTGATGGTCGAGGTTGGGATGCCGATCTTCACGACCCAGACCCCCACCGGCGCTACCGGTACCCTGGAATTCAACCTCAAATTCTTCAGCGGACCTCCGGTCGAATATGATTTCTTTTCTTCCCAAATGACGGTTTCCCGGATCTTGGGTGCACCGTCGGGGATATTCACCCTGAACGAGGTATTGACCGAAGATACGGGCACGATCATACCGTACTGGCTGCCCAATCCGCCGACAAACTTTCAGAACGCGTCGACTCAAGGGAACGAGTTCCGCTTTTCCGATTTTGTATCGATCAGCCAAGGCTATATGCCGGCGACCGGCGAAATCCTCGCCCACTATGTCATCGACTTCGATATTAGCTCCGCACAGTTCGGTGATTACGAGATCGGCGCCGGAGACCCGGCCTTCAACCTCTTCAACAGCGGCCTGATCAACCCCGTTCCCAACACGATCACCCCCGCAACAGTCACACTGATCCCCGAACCCTCGACGAGCTTGTTCTTTTGCATGGTCGCCGTCACCCTTCTCCGCCGCCGTCGATAGCGCCCCCTGTCAATCCCGTGGCGCCTATTGTCCAGCGGTGCCAATCAGTCCTGTAGCACCTTTCTCCCAGCAGTACCAATCACTCCTGTGGCACCGGTTTCCAACCGGTGCGCGTGTACCCATCCATCGTGTGCCACTGCTTCAAGCAGTGCCG
>CAYXGR010000045.1:0-4159 GCA_964464525.1 uncultured Planctomycetaceae bacterium | reverse complement strand
CACTGCTTCAAGCAGTGCCGAATACCCCAAGTGTCTTCGTTACCGAGCACCATGCGTACACCCCCAACCGCTCCGGAACAAGTAAGCAAACTCCACACCAATCCCCAAAGCAGTAGTTTTACCGCCACTGTTGTTTTTTTATTTTGACGTTTTGACGTTTTGACTTTTTGAAATTTCGACGTTTTCCTAAGGCACCTTCGCAAACCATTGAAGCCGCACGCCCAGAGAGTTCGGCGAGCCGACATCCATTCGTTCCTTCCGCATCCGCTCGACATGTGTATCGAAGAACAGGGAGTTGATCCCACCCGGATGGCGCAGATCGGTCGCAATCCGCGGAAAGGCCCCCTGCGGCAATTGCGACGAAACGAACAGATCGTGCAGTTGCACCGTTCCGGTCGGCATCAGCGCGTGGGCCTCCGTGGCATAGATGATCCGGCTCGTGGCCTGATCGCTGCGCGTCAGACTTGCAAATAGACGTCGATCGTTATTTCCGGCGCCCTGCGAAGTCGGACCCGGGCCCGCCTGACCGGGATCATCCCCGAAGGGATAAGGCTGGAGAAAGGCGTTCACGACGAAGTCCAGATTCTGCTCGGCCGTCGGAAAATCGGGACATTGAAGCGACCCCATCTTGCCGAGGATACGCAAAAATTCAGGCTCGAAGGAGGGATCCTGATACGGACCCGCCAGATTCATGCTCCCCTCACCCAAGGAGGGCAGCAGCGCCGCGGCGAAGTGCATCGAGCCGTCGACCTGAGCCGATTCCCCAAGCGGTACGACGTCTTCATAAGCGTTGGCATACATCTGCATGGCCTGCCCCATCGTACGAAGATTGGCCTCGCACTTGATCGCCCGGCCGCTTTTTCGAGCGCCGGACAGGGCCGGGAGCAGGATGCTCAACAGGATGGAGATGATGCCGATGACGACGAGCAACTCGATGAGCGTAAACCCCATCGACGAACGGGGGGCGTGTAGGCCGGTGTATCTGCGCATACCAGATTCCCTTATTCCGAAGCCCGCTCACCCGAACAGCCCTATTATGCGCATGGCGAACGTCTGTATGCAAGCCTATTCAACAATCCGATCTGAGCCACGCTCGTAAGGAAGCTGTAAATGTCCGCCCAAAATCCGAGCCCCGAGCGCAAGCGAGCGGGTCCGAAGCCCCGGCCGGCGTAAGACGGGTCATCTACCCCATCTGCTGATCACACGGTACAACGACTGTGTTCTAGCCCACAGGAGGACGGTAGGCTATGATCCTCCCGACATGAGATCCACGCTTCGGATCGGCATACAAACTGTCTCATTATTGCGACATCGAGGAACAAACTATGACGGTTGCAACCCTGAACGACGATCAGACACGAACGGAAAAGGATTCCATGGGCGCCATGCAGGTGCCGGCCGGCGCGCTCTGGGGCGCCTCGACCCAACGGGCAGTCGAGAATTTTCCCATCTCCGGCTACCGGTTCGGACGGCGGTTCATCCGCGCCCTCGGCCTGATCAAACAAGCCGCGGCCGAGGCCAACGAAAAACTCGGCGTCGTCCCCGCCGACAAGACGAAACGAATCATTGATGCAGCACAGGCCGTCATCGACGGGCACCACGACGATCATTTCGTCGTCGATATCTTCCAAACCGGCTCGGGAACCTCAACCAACATGAACGCCAATGAGGTCATCGCCAATCTGGCGATCCAGGCCGCCGGCGGCGTCATTGGTTCCAAGGATCCGATCCATCCCAATGACCATGTCAACCAGTCGCAAAGCTCTAACGACGTGATCCCCACGGCCATGCACGTCTCCGCCTCGGAGGCCCTGAAGGCCGATCTGATCCCCGCGCTGGAGCATCTGGCGACAACCCTCGAGGCCAAGGCCGAGGAATTTGATACAATCGTCAAGATCGGACGCACGCATCTTCAGGACGCGACCCCGATCCGGCTCGGCCAGGAATTCTCCGGCTATGCCGCCCAGATCCGGCGCGGCGTCAAGCGATCGCAAAAGGCAATCCGAGCACTCCGCGAACTCCCGCTGGGCGGAACGGCCGTCGGCACCGGCATCAACACTCACAAAGACTTCGGCAAGACCGTCGCGGCCCTGCTCACAAAAAAGACGGGCATAGAGTTCATGGAGGCCGAAAACCACTTCGAGGCCCAGCACGCCAAGGACGGCTTCGTCGAAGCCTCCGGTCTCGTCCGAACCGTCGCCGTCAGCATGAGTAAGATCGCCAACGACATCCGCCTGCTCGGCTCCGGCCCACGCTGCGGCATCGGCGAACTCAAGATTCTACCCACCCAGCCCGGCAGTTCCATCATGCCCGGCAAAGTCAACCCGGTCATGAGCGAGATGGTCCTTCAGGCCGTCTCCCACGTCATCGGCGCCGACGCGGCCGTCGTCCATGCCGGCACCATGATGGGCACCTTCGACCTCCACGTCGGCATGCCTGTCATGGCCCACCATTTCCTCGAATCGGTCCGAATCCTCTCCAATGCCGCCCGAACCTTCGCCGACCGATGCGTCGTCGGCATTGAGGCCGACGCCGATCGTGCCGGACAGCTCGTCGAGCAGAGCCTGGCCATGTGCACCTCGCTGGCCCCGGTCATCGGCTACGACCGTGCCGCCGCCATCGCGAAAAAGGCCTTCAAGACCGGCAAGACCGTTCGTGAAGTCGCACTCGCCGAGCAGGTTCTACCAGAAGAGCAGTTGAACACCCTCCTCGATGCCCGATCCATGACCGAACCGGGCAACTGACCAACGCCCCGCGTTATCGGCCGAGACCGAACGGTTCAGGACCAGGCTCATCCGACCGATGATGATCCGGAGGCGAATCGCGGGTGCAACACGACGCCACAATTCAATCAGCAACGGATCATCAAGACGGAGGAATCCCCATGCCCACCACGAGACGATTTCGATTGGTATCCTGTGTCGCCCTGCTCTCCGCCTGCCTGGGCATGACCTGCGACGTCTCCTCCCTGGATTCCATCCTCGGCGGCCTGACCGGCAACCAGGTATCGGTCGTAGTTAAAAACGAAACCACATTCACCGCGGTGCCCGACATTCGAACGGGAAAGAGTCGTAATTTCATAGAAGATTTCATCGCCGGGAGCGGCGATCCATTGACAAACTTCGGCACCTTCGGAACCGTGCCGGCTAGCGACACGATCACGTTCTCACTCCCCTGCAACGGTGACATTGAGACGTTCATCTACGACGGCGTCGCCGTCCGGGATGTGAACGGGTTCCCCCTGGGCGAGGCAACCGCGAACAAGGTACTCCGCCGCGATTTTGATTTCGACTGCGGCGACAAGATCAACATCACCATCAGCGGCGGCGTATTCAATTTCAGAACGGTAATCGGCGTCGAACGAGCCGAGGGCAGTACACGATTTGGCTCAATCGAAACAGGCAGCGACAGCCTGGACGACGATATCGCCAGCCTCCTGGACAACCTGTTCGATTAGCGGCCCAAGGCGTGGCTGTAGCACCGGTTTCCAACCGGTGCCGGGTGCCATGCTTACACGCCCCGGGCCTCATCGGGGCGGGTAAGCATGCCGAGCGCAGCGCGCGTCCAGCCCCCCTAATTCACCTTCCTCATCCAAACCTTCCAGCGGCGTTCCCATCTCTTATCCAGCTTGCCGAACGCCTTCTCGAACGTCTCGATCTCCTTCTCCGGCGTGGACTCAAAGTCCTTCTTCCGCTCGTGAATCAGATCGGCATACACCTTGACCTGCTTACGCTTCGTCTTCGCCAGGTAGTGAGCCAGCCCCCAAGCCTGCGGATAGGCCAATCCACCGACATCCCCCCGATGAAAATAGACCTCGCTGCCTATAAAATCACGCAACGGAATCAGCCGATTCACCTTCACCAGATTATGAAAGTGCCGCGCCTTGTTCTGGTTCACCAATCCGAAGCTGGCAGCCTTGCCGTCGCTGATCGGCTCGAACAACTGGGCCATCCCCTCGGCGAACCAGCGCGGATTGATCCGGCTCTTCGTGCCGAGGCGCTGGTTGTGAAAGCCGATGTTGTAAAGCACCTGGTGGGACACTTCGTGCTGAAGCGTCTCCTCGGTCGTCCCGCCGCCCAGCCCATTGGTGCGGTTAATCGTGAAGCGGGCCTTCTTGATTTCCTGTTGAAGCTGGCGACGCTGATCCGAACTCAGCCCC
>CAYXGR010000044.1:0-14722 GCA_964464525.1 uncultured Planctomycetaceae bacterium | reverse complement strand
CTCGCCGCGATGCTCGATGCGATTCTTCCGGACAATGCCTTCTATCGGCAGAAATTCGCGGATGTGGCGTTCGACGCCCGGCACGATCCGCTGGCGGCGCTGCCCTTTACCACGCGGGGCGAAATCCAGGCTGATCAGGCCGCGCACCCGCCCTACGGCTCGAATCTGACGTACACAATCGACGACTATTGCCGATTGTATCAGACCTCGGGGACGAGCGGCACGCCCATCCGCTGGCTGGATGGGCCCCGGGACTGGGACTGGTGGAAGCGTTGCTGGGGGATCATCTACCGGGCGGCGGGGGTGCGGCGGGGCGATCGGTTTCTCTTTCCCTTTTCGTTCGGACCGTTCATCGGCTTCTGGGTCGGCTTCGAGAGTGCGGTGGCGTTGGGGAATCTGTGTCTGCCCGGCGGGGGGATGACGACTCGGGCGCGTCTGCGGTTCGGATTGGAAAATGATGTTACCTTCATCGGCTGCACGCCGACCTATGCCCTGCGGATGGCGGAGGTCGCCGCCGAGGAGGGGATCGATCTGGCGGCGTCGAAGGTGCGCGGGTTCATCGTCGGCGGCGAACCGGGCGGCAGCATCCCCGCGACGCGGTCGCGGATCGAGACGGCGTGGGGGGCGCGGCTCTTTGATCATTCCGGCATGACGGAGATCGGGCCGTACGGATTTGAGTGTCTCGAATCGCCGGGGGGTGTACACATCATGGAGAGCGAGTTCATCGCCGAAGTGATCGATCCGAAGACGACCGAGCCGGTGGCCGAGGGGGAGCCCGGCGAGCTGGTGTTGACGAACCTGGGCCGGTGGGGCAGCCCGCTGATCCGGTATCGCACGGGGGACCATGTTCGCGTTACGCGGGATCGCTGCGCGTGCGGTCGCTGGTTTGCGCGGATGGAGGGGGGCGTGCTGGGGCGAATCGACGACATGTTCATCATTCGCGGGAACAATGTGTATCCGGGCGCGATTGAGGCTATACTTCGCCGGTTCGCGGATTTGGTTGAATACCGAGTGGAGGTGATCGAGGGAAGCGCCCTGGCCGAATTGCGGATCGAGATCGAGCCGGCGCCGGAGGCGGATCGGTTGCGTCTCGCGGAGGGTGTTTCCATGGCGATTCGAGATCAACTCAATTTCAAGCCGGACGTGCGTGTATTGGAGCCGGGCGCACTGCCGCGATTCGAAATGAAGGCGCGGCGTCTGGTGCGACGTCGCGTCGATGCAGAAGACACACCATCAGATTAGAGGATCGGAATCAGACATGAAACCATTGGCAGGAATCACGATTGTTCAATTTTTATTGCTCGGCATGGTCTCCGTATCAGCATCGGCGAGTGACTGGCCCTGCTGGCGTGGACCGGCTCAGACGGGCATGGCCTATGAAAACGCAGTGGTAACGGACTGGTCTCGGGATGGGACCAACGTGTTGTGGTCTGCGCCGATTCAGGGGCGGTCGACGCCGGTGCTGCTCGATGGGCGGCTGTTCTTCATCGCACCGTCCGGAAAGGATGATTGCCTTCAGGAACGCGTGGTCTGCCTGGATGCCGACACGGGGAAGCTGTTGTGGGAGCACCGCTTCAATGTCTATTTGACGACCATTGTCGAAAACCGAATCGGCTGGTCGGCCGTGGTCTGCGATCCGGAAACGAAATTTGTCTATGCCCATGGCACGGGGGGGATGTTTTATTGCTTCGATCGCGACGGGAACGTCGTCTGGCGGTGGTCTCTGACGGAGATGTATGGACGTGTCAGCGGCTACGGCGGCCGGCTGCACACGCCGATCGTCGACGAGGACCGGGTGATCATCAGCTTCGTCTCTTCGAACTGGGGCAAGCATGGCAGGCCGGGTCATCGCTACGTCGCCTTCGATAAAAATACGGGAGACGTAATCTGGTGGTCGAAGCCGGGCGTCAAGCCATTGGATACGACCTACTCCGTGCCGTTCGTCACGGTGGTCGGCGGCCGACGGCTGCTTGTCGCCGCCAATGCGGATGGCAACGTGTATGCCATGAAGGCGCGGACGGGCGAGAAGGTCTGGACCTTTCGGCTGTCGAAGCGCGGGCTGAACACCTCGATCGTCGGCGCGGGCAATCACGTCTTCGTCACCCACAGCGAGGAGAATCTGAACACGACGAAGATGGGCAGCGTTGTCTGCCTCGATGCCTCGTTGTCCGGCGACATTACCGAGACGGGCGTCGTCTGGCGATACGACGGGATCACGGCGGGCTACTCGTCGCCGGCATTGGCCAACGGGCGGCTGTATGTCGCCAACAACGCTGCGAATCTTCACTGCTTCGACGCCAAGACGGGCAAGGTTTTGTGGACCCACAAGCTGGGCACGGTCATGAAGGGATCGCCGACGGTGACGGCCGACGGCGTGATCTATATCGGGACGGTCAACGGGCGGTTCCATATTCTGAAAGACACGGGAGCGACCTGCGAATCGCTCGACCTGGAGACATTCACGGCCTCGGATGGTTCGGTCGTCGAGATCTTCGGCTCGCCGATCGTTTGCGATGGCCGGGTCTATTTCATGAATCGACAGAAGACCTACTGCCTTGGCAAGAAGGATGCAAAGGTGAAGACCCTCGCGATGCCCGCGATGGCGAAGGAGGCAACGCCCGATCCCGCGAAGGTGGCGGTGATGCGGGCAGTGCCGGGCGAAGTGACCGTCGCGCCGGGCTACACGCAAACGTTCTCATTTCGATTCTTCGACGCGAATGGGCGAGAGATCGAGCCTGCGAATTTTCGATTGACTCCACTCAGCGTGACCTATGGCGGGCTCGCGGGGAAGTTCCGGAATATGTTCGGCCCAACGCCCTTGTTCATAGCGGGTCCATCTGAGACCTCTCAGGCATCGGATGTCGTTTTTGAGGCGGCGTCGGGCCTCAAGTGTGCCGTGCGGATTCGCGTGAGCCCATCCCTGCCGTTCACCGAGGGCTTCGATCGACTGAAGGGGATGGCCTATCCACCGGGCTGGATCGGTGTCGGCGGCAAGTCGAAGTTAGTGGACCTGGATAGCAACATTGTGCTGCAGAAGCTGGCGGTGAAGCCATCGGTACCGATGATGCGAATGCGGGCCTACAGCGGGCCGCCGATCGCGGTCGAGGGCGGTTACACGGTTCAGTGCGACATGATGGGACAACCCCGCGTCAAGGGACGGCCGGTCTGGCCTGATATGGGGCTGATCAACAGCCGCTATGTCATGAAGATGATGGGCGGTCGAAAGACGCTGCGGCTGGTGACGTGGTCGCCGATTCCCCGGCTGCGGAAGGAAGTTCCGCTCGCTTGGAATACAGATGTCTGGTATCGGGCGAAGCTGCGTGTCGAGATGAAAGATGGTAAAGGGCTGGTTCGCGGCAAGGTCTGGCCGCGGGATGAGGACGAGCCGAAAGACTGGCAGATCGAGATGGTTGATCCGTGTCCGAACAACGAGGGCAGCCCGGGTTTGTATGCCTATTCCCACGGGACGAAAACGAACAAGAAAGGGGCGCCAAGCTTCTATGACAATTACAGGGTCTATGCCAATGACTGAGCACCGAATCCGAAAAACAGTGAGCTACCGGTTTTCAACCGGTGTGGGAGGAAGGACGGAAGCCAGTGTCGCAGGCGGAATGGGTAGTGGGCTTCGGTCGATGAAGATGCTCGGGCTGCTTCCCGGTCTGATGATTCTGGCGATGGCTGCGATGGCCGTGGCCGAATCGCCGTCCCAATCCAAGACCAGCAAAAATAAAAAAGGTGACTGGCCGATGTGGGGCGGATCGCCGGATCGGAACATGGTCTCGGACGAGACGGGCATCCCCGCAAAATGGGACATCAAGAAAAAGACGAATATCAAGTGGATGACTCGGATCGGTTCGCAGACCTACGGCAATCCGGTCATCTCGGGCGGTCGGGTCTTTGCAGGCACCAACAACAACGGGCACCTGCGACCGGAGATCAAGGGCGACAAGGGTGTGGTCGTCTGTCTCGACGAGAAGACCGGCAAGCTGCTCTGGCAGGCGACGCACGACAAGCTGCCGACGGGGCGCGTCAACGACTGGCCGGAACAGGGAATCTGTTCGACCGTCTATGTCAGCGGGGATCGCGTGTATTACGTGAGCAACCGATGCCAGCTTATCTGCGCCGACGTGAAGGGCATGTCCGACGGGAATGATGGTCCGTACAAAAAGGAGAAGTACACGGACAAACAGGACGCGGACTTCATCTGGGTGCTGGACATGATCGAGGAATTCGACGCCTTTCCGCACAACCTGGCGACCTGCTCGCCGGTCGGAGCGGGGGGAATTGTGTACGTGTGTACGTCGAACGGTGTGGATGAGGGGCATTTGAATCTGCCGGAGCCTGGCGCGCCGGATTTTCTGGCCGTTGATGAGAAGACCGGCAAGGTCTTGTGGGAGGCGGGCGATCCGGGAGACAATGTTTTGCACGGTCAGTGGTCGTCGCCGGCCTACGGGATCGTGGGCGGAAAGGCGATGGCTGTTTTTGGCGGCGGAGACGGCTGGTGCTATGCCTACGAGGCGAAGACCGGCAAGCTGATCTGGAAATTTGACTTGAATCCCAAGGGCAGCAAGTGGGTGCTCGGGGGTCGGGGCACGCGTAACGCGATTATCGCTACGCCCGTCATTTATGACGACAAGGTCTTTCTCAGCGTCGGGCAGGATCCGGAACATGGTGAGGGGCCGGGCCATTTGTATTGCATCGACGCGACGAAGACGGGCGACGTGACGGAGTCGGGGCGCATCTGGCACTATGGCGGCGACGATTTTCATCGTTCGATGTCCACCGTTGCCGTTGCCGACGGCCTGATTTACGCGACGGATCTGAGCGGCTATCTCAATTGTCTCGATGTCAAGACCGGCAAGCGTCTCTGGCGGCACGACACTTTTGCGGCGATCTGGGGTTCACCGACGGTGATCGACGGCAAGGTCTTCCTTGGCACGGAGGACGGGGAAGTGCTTGTCTTCAAACACGGCAGGGAGAAGAAGCTGCTGGCGACGAATGACATGAACAACTCGGTTTACACGACACCGGTGGCGGCGAACGGTATGTTGTTTATCACGAATCGCAACACGGTGTTTGCGATTTCTGCGAAATAGCTACACAACAATCAGAGCCACGGAGATTCAGTCCGTGTGACGTCTCAATTCAGTGAAGCGTGATGGGACGTTCTATCGAGGAATTCATCCGCCGACAGTGCAACGAATGTTATGAATCGGTTATCATAGGGTGATGAAACACAAGAAGCGAAAAAAAAAGTCTGTCGTCATGGCCCGTGCGATCAAGTTGGGTGAGGATGACGGTAGCTTTGATGTTGAGTTCTGGGGCCGCGTCGGCGGAGAGGGTCGATTGGCGGCCATGTGGCAAATGGTCCG
Source organism: uncultured Planctomycetaceae bacterium (assembly GCA_964464525.1). GTDB lineage: Bacteria > Planctomycetota > Phycisphaerae > UBA1845 > UTPLA1 > CAYXGR01. The sequence goes on along the minus strand of CAYXGR010000044.1, from coordinate 9,350 downwards.
GGATTGTGACATGATAAAGGGTGGCGATGGACGCATCCCCAGACTTCAAAGAACTGTTGTCCGCCTTGAACGACGCGAAGGTGCGGTATCTCATCGTGGGGGCCTACGCCGTCGTGTATCACAGTGAACCTCGATATACGAAAGACCTGGACATATGGATCGAGCCATCCGAAAAGAATGCCTTACGCGTATGGACCGCACTAGCGAACTTTGGCGCACCCCTGAGTGAATTCACTCCCGAGATTTTTACGATTCGAAATAATGTACTTCAGATTGGTGTTCCTCCCAATCGGATTGACCTGATGACGAGCCTGACCGGTGCGACGTTTGCCATCGCATGGAAGAATCGGGTCCGGTCGAAATTAGGGGGGGTTCCCATTCCGATCTTGGGCCGCACAGCTCTGTTGCGTGTGAAACGTACCGTCGGGCGGCCGCAGGATCTACTCGACGTACAGAAGATACTGCTTCATAAACCGGCCGCACGTCATAAGAAGAAAAAGAAGAGTAAGCGGTAGGCGGGATCTTTGATGATATGACTACTGATCTTGAACAACACGTGGCCGATGCGAAGGAACGTCTCGACGCGCATACGCGCGAGATCGTGGCCTGGCATTTCGATCCGGCGACGGGGTGTCCGTTCTGGCTGGATTATGCCGAGAAGCTGGACTGGGATCCGCGAGAAGTCATTCAATCCTACACCGATCTGGATAAGTTCGAGGGCTTTCGCGATGAGTGGCTGCGCGGCGGGCCGGTGCGGCGGTGGGTGCCACGGGCCTATGCCGATCGGCCGGTCTATGTGTTCGAGACCGGCGGCAGCACGGGGGTGCCCAAGAGCCGGGTGAACATCGACGACTTTCGCATCGACTATGAACAGTTCAGCCAGACGCTGAGCGATACAACCTTTCCGCGCGGGGCCGACTGGCTCATGCTCGGTCCGAGTGGGCCTCGGCGGCTTCGGCTGGCGGTCGAACACCTGGCCCAGCATCGCGGCGGCATCTGCTTTTGCGTCGACATGGACCCGCGCTGGGTGGTGAAGCTCATTCGCAAGGGTCGCTCGAACGAGATGCACGAATACAAGGACCACGTCGTCGATCAGGGCCTGACGCTCCTCAAGGCCCACGACAACATCCGGTGTCTGTTCACGACGCCGAAGCTGCTGGAGGCGCTCTGCGAGCGGATGTCCTTGGTCAAGCTGGGCCTGCGTGGCGTCTTCTGCGGCGGGACGCAGATGACGCCTCAGTTTCACCGCTTCGCCCGGGAGGAACTGCTCGAGGGGAAGATCGAGTTCGTCCCGACCTACGGCAACACGCTGATGGGACTGGCCTGCTGTAAGCCGTTCGACGCCGCCGACAACTACGACATCATTTACCACCCGCCGCAGCCGAGGGCGATGGTCGAGGTCGTCGATTTCGAGGACGAGAAGACGGTGGTCGATTACGGCGCGTGGGGCCGATCGCGGCTCACAACGCTGACGAAGGAGTTCTTCATGCCTCGGTTCATGGAACGGGACGAGTGCAAGCGAACGCCACCGTGCGCGGCCTATCCATGGGACGGTGTTGCGAACGTGCGGCCGTATTCACGGTTCCAGACGACGGTGGTGGAGGGGGTGTACTAAGAATTCCGATTTCATAGGGACAGGTGGCGAATGAAGCTGTAGAATGGGGGGCATGGAATCTTTTGAAGATAGAATGCGGTCTGGGGGGATGCAGGCCATTCGTGAGGCCAGTCGGTTTTTCATGAAAGACGATCCGGTCCATCAATCGCTCTTGGAGATTACGCAGCGTTTGAACGATCTGGGGATTCCTCACGCCATACTTGGGGGCATGGCACTCGTTGCACACGGATATGATCGCACGACGGTGGATGTCGATATTCTAGTGACATCTACAAGTCTGGAGGAGGCTCTCCGATCGCTTGACGGGCTCGGTTATGTTCGACCTTTTGAGAAGAGCCATAATCTTCGCGACACGAAAACCGGTGTTCGTATTGAATTCGTCATATCCGGTCAGTTCCCCGGTGATGGTCAGCCCAAACCCGTCAGTTTTCCCGATCCCGCCTCGGTGTCGGTGATCATCGACAACATACGCTATGTGAACTTACAGACATTGGTCGAACTGAAGCTCGCCTCGGGCATGACCAATCCCGGGCGCCTGCGCGATCTGGCCGACGTGCAGGAGTTGATCCGCGTGTTGCGATTGCCGTCGGACTATGCGGAACAGTTAAATCCGTATGTGCGCGACCGGTTTACGGAATTGCAGACGGCGGTCGAAGCCGACAGCCGGGCGGACGATGCCTGAGGCGCGCCATTTCTTCGGTATTTCCCGGTTCTGGATTATTCGTTTTTCAAGGCTGACCCAGGGCGGCGCTTCGCTTTGCCCTGGGCTGACATGTTTTCAAACCCCTTCGGGGCAAAAGAGGCGCATGGGAATCTGCTTCGGGGAAAAAAGTGACGCATGTGAACCTGCCTCGGGGCAAAAAGAGGTATGTGACTCACAGTGTATTTGATGCAGGCCTCGACTGTCAGAGCCGCGACCGTAAGGGAGCGGTCATTGCCCGCCCTCCCAGAACGATTCCGGAACATCGGAATCATGACATTCTGCCGATGGAATTACGACTGCACGATCGCTGCGATTCCATACCCACCGCTCCCTTACGGTCGCGGCTCTGATCAATCTGTGATCATTGCGGGCTATCTGTTGCCGGTGCCGTGCGGATCGAAGACGGCCTTGATGATGGGGATTCTCGACCGATGGGTGAGGGCGGAGAGTGCCGTGCGGTATTGCTCGAGGGGGAAGCGCCTGACAGATAACTTCGATAAATCGAGGCGGCCTTCGGCGATCCAGTCGAGGACGATTTCATAGGTGTGCCTTGTGCGACCGTCGAGGTCTTCGATCTGGCGACCGCTGGCGCCGATGACTTCCTGCTCGTCAAACCAGATCGGCGTCGTGTCGAGCATCGTGATGCCCGTCGTGCCGACGGCGACGACGGTCCCTCTGGCTCTTGTCCAACTCAGTGCGAAGCCGAAACCCGGGCCGGTGCCGGTACATTCATAGGTCAGGTCGTAGCCACCGAGCAGGGCCTGGTTGCCGAGCCGACCGTCGAGGCGATGGCCGTGGGTGTCTTTCGCGACGGCCCGGTATCGATCGATCCGCCGCATGGACCTTGGCATCCGCAGGACGCGGGTCGCACCCATCTCCCGGGCCAGTCGTTCCTGAAACGGGTGGCGGACAACCGCGGTTATTGTGTTTTCGTGTCCGAGCGCACGGATCGAGCCGATCACGCCGAGGGCGATGATGCCGGAGCCGTTGACCAGTATCGATTCCCCGTCTGCGGGTCTTCTCCGCAAAACGGCATGGGCGGTGGAGGCAATGGGGTCGACAAGAACAGCGATTTCATCAGGCACATCATTCGGCACCGCATGAAGTTGAGACTGGTGGGCGAGGAAGTAGTCGGACCAACTGCCGCCGGTCTTACCGTTGATTCCCAGGAGTGCTCGGGGTGGAAAATCGCGATCACCCGGGGACTCGCAGACCGAGCTTCTACCCGCGCTGCATTGCGCACACGGAGGATCGATTCCGCGGCCCTCGCAACCGAGGGCGGGATCGGCACAGACCCGTTGACCGATCTCCCAGCCGGAGACATCGGAACCGACGGCGTCGACGGTCGCCACGTTTTCGTGGCCGAGGACGGCGGGGAAGCGGGCGAACTGCTGGAGGATCGTGCAGGGATGATTTCGCAGGAGCAAGAGCGCCAGATCGGTGCCGCAGACACCGCCGAGGATTGTCTTCAGTCGCACCCAATCCGGGCCTGGAAGTTCCGGTCGAGGCAGATCCCTCATCCGCAGCCCGGAGAGTGATCCGAAACAGGCTTCACTGGATACGAACGAAGCCAACTTGCTGCAGATCCAACGTGTGGGCGAGATGTCGTAAACGAGGGCCTTCATCGGTGTGCTGAGTATATCGCGAGCGACGAAAGATGCCCCCGTCGGCTGGAGAATGGAGGCCAGCGAATGGAGAAAGAGATTTGGCAGGACTCGTGTGATTGAATATGAACCGATGGTCCACAGTCGAAACAAAGAAAAAACGACCGGCGGGACGCCGATGCTCCCCATGCATTCGACGAAACGGACGAAGGGCCAGGTTAGATAAAACGGATCGACAGGGCTAGGTTCGGCGCGAGGTGTCGGGGCGTTTGGGGTTGGGGTCCGAGTATTCGTCGCCGGTGTCCACCACGACGTTGCGAACGGGAATGATGTAGTCTCGCCTGAGGGTGGAGAGGATCCGAGACAGGGTTTTGGCCTGTTCCGGCGAGACGCGGACCCGATCGTTGCCGCACGAGAGCAGGATGTGGATGGTGCCGGGGCTGTTTCGTTCGTACTGACCGGTCTCCCATGCCCGGCTCTGAAACAGGCGTCCGGTCTCGTCGACCCGGTAATGGTAGAAGCCGCCGGGTATTCGGTCGTTCTCTGCACGGACGGAAATCTTTGTCCAATTCCGAACGGAGGCCCGCAGGGGGGTGACGGGGGAGAACTGGGCGATCCAGAAGAGGAAATAGGTGCCGCCGGTCATGGAGAGGACCAGGACGATCAACGTCTTGAGATGCCTGTGTTGATGTCGTGCCGCTACGGCTGGCATGGGATCCTCACTGAACCGGGCTGATGCGGAGATGGTCCGATTTTAGAAGTCGTTGTTTCTCAGTAGTATCATCGGCGAATCGGTCCGATCGGGGCCTCACTTTTCGAGAAAAATCCTGTGTCGGATCGAAAGGTTCCCCTGATTGTTCCGGATCGCGTTCGAAGGTCCTGCGCCCTGGGACAACACTTCCATTATCAGAACTTCCGCACAGGGCACGAACCCCTGTTCTCTGGCTCAATCGGACTGACTGGGAGGGTTGAGGCTGGTTACGTATTCGGATGCGAGATGACATCGTTGGAGGTGGGATTCGATAACGATCCATCATGCTATTGGCGAGGTACCCATCCATGGACCGATCATGGTAGCCGCGATGACTTCGAATATAAAGTCTCAATCGAATGGCATTTTTCGGGGGGGTGCATGACAGTTCAGGCGGGTCATCGATCCGATCTCGTCGGGGTCGAGTCATGAAAGCCCGGCTAAAACCGGCTGATGGAAATTGGAAAGGGTGTCCACCACCGGCTGAAGCCGATGGCATAACAATAAAACTGCCCGGCTGAAGCCGGCATGGAATCCGCCGATTCTGTCATGGACCCTCTTTCGGGGATTTCCATGGGGGGTGGTTGCGGAGATTCACATTCTACTTATGGTATTGACTTTTCGCGTCCCTGTGTTGGCTTCGGGATAACGGATCATGGTCTTGCGTGAATAAGGTCTGGCGCAAATTTGAAATAGTCGGATTGCGCTCCACGATCACGTCCGTTCGGATTCAAAGGGAGATGGTCGCGCATACAGCGCGTAACAGGAAATAGCCCTCTTGGAACTTCAGGTCCATCAGGAACGTCCCCGCGAACTTCGCTGGTTCCATGCGAGCAGCATGCTGTTCGGTGATTGGGGGACGAGCCGACTCTATGTGCTGGGCCTGGCGCTGTTCTACAGCGCCGGGGCTTCGCTGTATCACGTCATCGCGATATGCGTGCTGATGACGGCGGTCGCCTGGGCCTACACGATCGTCTGTCGGTGTTTTCAGGACGGGGGCGGGGTCTATTCCGCCGCCCGGGCGGTGAACCAGCGGGTGGCGGTGGTCGGGGCCATGTTGCTGTTCGCCAGCTACGTGATTACCGCGGCGATCTCCGCGGTCGCGGCCTTTCGATACCTGGGCGTCGGGGTCGACCTGGCGCCGAAGCTGGCCATCCTTTCGATTCTGATGATCGGTGCGATCAATTTCGTAGGCCCGAAGAGCGCGGGTCGATTCGCCACCGTCATCGCCGGAGCGACTCTGCTGGTAACGCTCGTACTGGCCGCGCTGTGTCTTCCCCATCTCGGCGCGGGGTTGTCAAACATTTCCTATGTGCCGCGGGGCGTGGGGAAGGAATGGATCAGCTTCGTCCAGATCATTCTCGCGCTCTCGGGGGTGGAGGCCATCGCCAACATGACGGGGGTGATGGTCAAGCCGGTGGGTTCTACGAGCAAGAAGGCGATCTGGCCGGTTCTGGGTGAAGTCGTTCTGTTCAATGTTCTGTTTGGGATTGCCCTTCTGGGGATGTCGGGTCTTTCGCTGGACACTCCGTCGCACGATCGGATCGTCGTCCTGGAACAGGCTGAAGAAGGCGGGACGCTCAGTTCCGTACAACAGGACGAGTTGGAATCGATCCGCGAACATCGTGATGCCGTGTTGGGAGTCATGGCGGAGGCGTACGGAAATTCGTGGTTTGCGCAGATTGCGAAGGTTGTCTTTGCGCTGCTGCTTCTGTCGGCGGTGAACACGGCGATCGCGGGGATGATCTCGGTTCAATTTGTGATGGCTCAGGACAACGAGTTGCCGCCGGCCTTGTTGCGCCTGAATGCATTCGGCGTTCCGTGGGTAACCATCGTAACGTCATGCCTGGTCTGTTCGGGTGTTCTCATGGTCGCCGGTGAGGTGGACAAGCTGGGCCATCTCTATGCGATCGGCGTCGTGGGGGCGATTGCGGTCAACCTGATGTCTACCTTTCTGAACCAGGAAGTCGACATCCGTAAACTCGAACGATACGGCCTTCTGATACTGGCGATCTTTCTCGTTGTCGTCGAGCTAACCATCGTGGCGACCCAATGGCCGGCCGATCTGTTCGTGATCATCGTGTTGTTCGGCGGCTACCTGCTTCGACTGGGGATGAGCAAGGCACCCGAGGTTCGGAAACACCTGCCCAAGGTTGCCGAGACGGTGGGTAAGCTGTTCGAGCCGCCGCCGATTCCCGAGACGGGCGAGGCGCTGTCGATGGTGGGGATCAAGCCGTTCGATCCCGGTCAGGGAAATATCCTCGTGGCGACGCGGGGCAATCCGGAGTTGCTGAAGTTCGCTGCCGAGGAGGCGGCGGCGCGGAAATCGAACCTGATCGTTCTGTTCGTGCGCGATATTCAGTTGAAGTATGGTCCACCGACTGGCGACGGCTATCGGCCCGAGGATGATCCGGAGGCGGTCACCGTTCTGTCGCAGGCGACGCACTGTGCGCGGGAGGCGAAGGTGCCGTACATGCCGATCTATTGCGTCGCACGGTCGGCGTCGGAAATGATCCTGGATTTTGCGGGAACCTATGCGGCGGACTACGTGATCATGGGCGTCACGCGGCGCGGGGCCTTGTTCCGCGCGTTGCGCGGGGACGTGATCGCGGCGGTGGCGACGCATCTGCCGCCGGAGACGAAGCTGTTGATCCATGCATGAGGGGGGCGAAGGTCAATTTCGGATTGACTTGCCTGGTGCTCGGCATGCTTACCCATCCCGATAAGGCCGGGATGTGTAAGCATGGCACCCGGCGTGAGGGGTCGAAAACAATTTCGGATTGACGATTGCGGAACTGGGGGCGGGGAATCGGAATGGCGATCGCAGTGCCGGATTGGGCGAAGGATGCGGTCTGGTATCAGATCTTTCCGGAGCGGTTTCGGAATGGCGATCCGAAGAATGATCCTCCCCGGACGGTTCCGTGGACGCATGAATGGTATCAGCCTTACCGGGGCGGTCCGAACGGGGAATTCGACTCCACATCGGGATTTCGTGAGGCGGGGGCCTTTTACGATTATATATACGGTCGCCGTTATGGGGGTGACTTGCAGGGGGTTCGCGAGAAGCTGCCCACCCTGCGCGATCTGGGCATCACCGCGATCTATTTCAATCCGATCTTTCAGGCGGCGTCGATGCACAAATACGATACGGCGGATTATCGCCACATCGACGATTCCTTCGGAGTCCGCGACAGCCGGGAGGCGATTCGGGGCGAAACGACCGATCCTGAGTCCTGGCAGTGGTCGGAGAGCGATCGCGTCTTTCTGGACTTTCTGCGCGAGGCCCATCGGCAGGGCTTCCGGGTGATTCTCGACGGCGTATTCAACCACGTCGGGCGCGGCTTTTGGGCCTTTCGGGACGTGCTCGAAAAAGGACGGTCGTCGCCTTATGCGGACTGGTTCGAGATCACTTCGTGGGAACCGTTTCACTACCGCGCCTGGGATGGCGACGACGGAGGCTTGCCGCGTTTGCGCCACGACGAAGCGATGGGGCTCTGTGCTCCGGTGCGGGATCATCTCTTCGCGATCACCCGCCGATGGATGGACCCGGACGGCGACGGTGATCCATCCGACGGGATCGACGGCTGGCGTCTGGATGTGGCCGGCGATATCAACGCGCATTTCTGGAAGGACTGGCGAGAACTGGCCAAGTCGATCAATCCCGATGCGTTTCTCGTCGCGGAACTGTGGACCGAATCCCGGCAGTGGCTCGACGGCTCCACGTTCGACGCGGTGATGAACTACCCGTTCGCCGAGCGGTGCGTGCGTTTTTTCGTGAATCGCAAAAAGCGGATCGGCCCGATGCGGTTCGATCGACAATTACGAGAGATGCTCGGCTGGTATGATCCCGAGGTCAACGCGGTGTTGCAGAACTTGTTGGGCAGCCACGACACGGACCGGGCGGCGTCGATGTTCATGAATCCCGATCGGGTGTACAACGAATCCAATCGAATTCAAGACAATGGTCATGAATATAATCCTGCCCGGCCCACGCCGGAATGCTATCGGAAACTCAGGTTGATGGTTACCTTTCAGATGACGTTTCCCGGGGCCCCGATGATTTATTACGGCGACGAAGCGGGGATGTACGGGGCGAGTGATCCGTCGAATCGGAAGCCGATGCTCTGGGAGGATCTGGCGCCCTATGATGATCCGGATGAGCGAATCGAGCCGGAACTGCTGGAACACACGCGGCGCATGATCGCGATTCGCAACACCTTTCCGGCGCTGCGTCGGGGTTCGTTTGAGACGCTGGTAGCCAACGATCGTTCGCGCATCTACGCATTCGTCCGATCGCTGGGCGATCCTGTGGGGTCGGGGCCGGTGGTCGTGGTTCTGAATAACTCGGACGTTCGCAGGCGGTTGGATGTTCGATCACCGTGGCCGGACGGCGCGCCGATCGTTCGATTGGACGATCCGGCGAGTTGTGAGATTGTATATCCGTCCGCGGACGATCCGACTTTGCGTCCGGGGGTCCGGCCGATCGCGGGTCACCGGACCGATTGGCGGATAGAAGGGGGCCGTCTTCGGGGGCCGATGTTGCCCCCTCGGACGGGGGCGGTCTTCTATTCTCCAGTCGAGGGGTAGGTGGTGCCCAGGCTACAGTGTCTCCCGGCAGGGGCGGGATCTGCACTGCTTGAAGCAGTGGCACACGTTGGGGTCTGCACTGCTTGAAGC
>CAYXGR010000043.1:3895-14724 GCA_964464525.1 uncultured Planctomycetaceae bacterium | reverse complement strand
GGATCAGAGTGCGCCGAGGGAGTTGATGCGCTCCTTGACGTCGCCGATGTAGGTGATGCGCAGGCCGAAGTGCTCGTTGACCTTGACGGCGACACCGTAGCCGATCTGCCGGTTGCTGATCATGAGATCGAGTTCCTGGTCGACGGTTCGATCGAACTCGAGGATGGTACCGGGGCCGAGGTTCATGATTTCGCTGACGAGCATGGGCCGGTTGGCGAGCCGGACGCGAACGGGCACCTCCAGCTTGAGAATGCGATCGATTGCCGGCGGTCGAGGGGCCGCAGTCGGCTGTGCCGGGTCGGGAGGCGCGGGGGGCGGCGGACTAGCGGGCGCGGGGGCAGCCTGGACGGCCGTAGAATCACCCATCGCGCCAACGTCACCGGCGAGGGTGTCCACGGCTTCCTGGGCATCCTTGAGTACGGCGTCGATATCATCCTGAGAGAACATGGCAATCCCGTGGGATTATCGTGTTGCCTCCGCGCGGGGAGGCACCGGGAGAATATCGGCGTGGATCGCAGGGGGGCTTGAGGGGATGCCTCTGATCGTCAGGCGGGTTTGAAACGCAGAACCAGCGCCGCACCGACAGCGGCGAGGACGATGCCGAGGAGGAACCGCCAGTCGGGCATGGTCAGCTTTTTCTCCCATATTAATGTCACGATGACGTTCATGATCGGCGCGCCGGCGAATACGAGCGGGGCGACGTAGATGGGCTTTCCGCCGGTCTTGAGGGCGTAGATCACGCACAATGCGCCCAGCGCACCGAAGAGACCGGCGAGCAGGGAGAGGGTGACACCCCGGCCGGTGAGGGCGGCGGACTCGGCCTTGACACCGTAGATGACGAAGCCGGGGACGATGACGGCGACGAGAAAGTAGGCGATGCCGACGAAGAGGAAGGCCCGCAGCGGGCCCTTGGGTACGAAGGCGAACTGACCGTGGTGGATGGTCGGCACGTAGGCACCCCAGGAGAGGATGGCGCCGAGGATGAACAGGAGGGGCATGGTTTTCATGGTGTTGCTCCGAAAGAAAACGCCAAAACGTCAAAACTCCAAAAAGTCAAAATGGGGTGCGGCTGAACCTGGTAATTGCACTGCTTGAAGCAGTGGCACACACGTAGGAATAACAGATGGGTCGATGACCCATCCTACGCAGTGGCACGCGTGATCGTTACCAGTCTCCAGTGTTCAGTCTCCTGTTTAAGTTTCGGGGGTGTCTATACTATTGCGGATCGCATCGGGGATAGAGATGGATTGGAATCTGTCGTCGGTCATCTGACAACAGACGGCCTTGATGCGACCGCGGGCGGTGCGTTTTCCCTGTAGCGAGAAGAGGGCCTCATAGGTCATGGACTTGTCGGTGAGGTCCGTGATCGTCATCTGGACATCGACGACATCCTCGAAGCGTACCGGGCCGAAGTATTCGCAACTCGCGCGGACTCGGGGCCAGCCAACGGCGTTGCCAGCGTGCTCGGACATAATGCTCGTGCCCAGTGAGCGGAAGAATTCGTGCTCGATCTCCTCCATCCAGCGGAAATAATTGGCAAAGTGCATGACGCCGGCCATGTCGGTCTCGGCGAACTGGACGCGGCGGGTGGTGGTGTATTCGCGGGGCATAACGGGCAGGATTGTAGATTGATGATTAACGATTGTCGATTGCGGATCGATCACTTGAACCAGTCGTGGGGATATGCCTTGTAGGGTGCCGCATCGACGGGGGACTCGTCCGACAGGGGGAGAGACATCAATTTTTTCTTAATTGCGGTGATGCGATCATCCTTCTGGATGGGGGGCGAATAAGCCCACGATTGCATACCTTTCTCATGCCGGATGTTCAGATGAATACTAGCCGCATCGACGACGACCATGCTCTCCGATTTCTCCTGAAGGATGCCTGTTTCCGAAATCGCCTTTCGAACCATGTCCAATTGATCGGCACTGATACTGCCCTTGACGTAGGACTTTCCCACTTGATCATCCGAGACGGCGCGGACCAGGGTGCCGTCCGGCCAGAGAGCGGCAATGGTGCCGAATTGAGGAGTTTGTCCCGGGCCGGTCATCCCGGAATAGAGGCGGATGAAGACGAATGGTACGTCCGTTCTATTGGGCTTCAGTTTGGGTTCGTGATTGCTGCATCCCGGCAGGAGCGACAAGGTGAGTCCCACACAGGCTATCCAGATCACAACGCGCCTGTGGCGAATGCTTCCGGGATCTGTAGTTTTCATGATATAGCCCTTTTCTAAGAAAAGAACTTTCGGATTGTAGTCACAGAAGGCGGCCGGGTCATCAGCGAGACGAGTACGAGGGCGACGGCCGAGGCGGCAACGATCGTGGCGACGGGCATCATGCCTAGAAACAGGTATTCTCGGTTGGCGCCATAGCCGGACTGGGCGAAGAGGATGAGCCAGGCGGCGGCGGTGGTGAGGATGGAGGCGTAGGCGCCGGCCTTGGTGACGCGTCTCCAGTAAACCGCGGCGAAGACGAGGGGGAAGAGACCGCTGAAGCCGCTGAAACACCAGACGCCGAGTGTGAAGACGCCACCAGGGCGGGTGAGGGCGAGGAGATAGGTGACGAGGACGATGACCACGACGAAGACGCGGCCGATGATGACGCGATGGTGGTCGGAGAGTCGGTCATGGCGGACGTAGTGGGCGACGATGTCGTTGGTGAAAATGCTGCCGATGCAGAGGAACTGGGAGTCGAGCGAAGACATGATGGCGGCGAGGATGCCGGCGGTGAGGAAACCGCTGAGGACGGGGGTAGTCAGACGGTTGACTAAAAAACCGAGGACGGCGTTGGGGTTGGCGAAGCCGTAGGGGACGACGGGCTTGCCGCCGATCATGGCCGATGTGGCCCAGACGCCGACGAGAATACAGGGGATCCAGACGATCATGATGAGGATCGGGTGGAGGATGACGGCGAGGCGGAAGGATTTCGCCGACTTGGCGGTCAGCCAGTGTTGAAAGAGATGGGGGAACATCCCGACGCTGAGGGGGATGAAGAGGTAGGAGAAGAAGTGCAACTGGCTGATTCCGTGGGGCTTTTTGGCCAGGCGCGGCTTGGGGCCTTTGCGGCCGCCGTCTTCCCATTTCTTGAGCTGACGAGGGTGCGCGGCAACGTCCCCGTGGTAGCGGGTGAGGGGGTCATCCGCACGAACGGTTCGGCGGAACTTTTCCGGGTTGTTCTCTTGCACCATTCGAGTCGCGTTTTCGATGCCGCCGAGTTTGTCGGCGATGACATAAAATGTGACCACGCCCAGAATAAGAAATACGATCGTCTGAAACGTGTTGGCCCAGGCGGCGCCGCGGACGCCTCCGAGAAAGACGTAGATCATCACGACCACGCAGATGACCGCTGCGCCGAGCCAGTAGGGCACGGCGCCCTTCGAACCCGCGAACAGTTCAGGCATCGCCCCGGCGGTGACCTTCTCGATCGTGACACCGGCACCCATGACGCCGATGAGCAGGTAGGGGATGACCAGGCCGACGAGGATCGGAAAGAGCACCAGGCCGAGTCGGTCGGACTCGAATCGATCGCGGAAGAACTGGATCTGAGTGAGGTAGCCGTGACGCTTGCCGAAGGACCAGAGACGGATTCCGACGAGGAAAAAGCAGGCGGAGTGGACGATTCCGGCCCAGGAGGCCATGAGCCCGTAGACGCCGATGCCGGCCTTGAAGGATTCGCCGGTGGAGCCAATGAGTGCGAAGGCGGTCATGGTGGTGCCGAATAGGGACATGACCAGGAGGAAGGAGCCGATGCCGCGGGAGGCGAGGAAGTAGTCGGCGGCGGTTCCCTTGAAGACGCGGCTGCTGAAGAGGCCGAGCCCAAGGAGCAGGGCGAGGTAGCCGAGTATGATCCAGACGGGAATTTGTTCGGGATTCACGCCTGTTCTCCATCACTGAGCGGTGAGTTCGAGCTTTCGTCGATGTCGGCATCGCGGGGCCAGCAATGGAGAACGGCGAGCGCCCAGAGCAGCGCGGCGGCGATGGAGACGCCTGCGTGCCAGGCGAGGCCGACGGGGAGGAAGCCGAAGACGAGAGTATCGGAATCATCCCACCACCAGAAATCCTGATGGAGTATCGCAAGGAGAATGATGAGGGTGTAGGTGAGTTTTTTCATGGGTTGATCGCGGTGGGGTAGTGTGACAATGGGCATTTGTTTCGACGGCGCTCTCTCCGGTTGGTGCTTAATGCACCTTCAAGTTTTCATTCAATTCATTGGGATCGGCCGGGGCCATGATGTCGGGCATGGCGCTGAAGACCTCGGCGACTTCGTCGTTAAAGACATCCCCGATCAGGATGCGGACGAGGTGATCCTTGTATTGGGGATGCTCGCGGGCGAATCGGCCGATGCTGAAATTCTTATCGTAAAAGGCGTAGACCAGCCGACGGATATTCTGCATCCCCGCGACGAGGCGCGGGCCGAAGCTGCCGAGCCGTCCAGCGGACAGGTCGTTATCGACCAAGGCATTGTGGACCGTGTCGGCAGCGAATTCTCCGCTCTTGAGGGCGAGCATGATGCCGGAGGAGTAGATCGGATCGAGAAAGGCGAAGGCATCGCCGACGAGGACCCAGCCATCACCCGCGACACGGCGGGCTCGGTAGGAGAAGTCGGCAGTTGTATAAACCTTCCCGATACGCTCCGCGTCGGCCAGACGCTGTCGGACGGCGGGACAGTTTTCGATTTCCTCGTCAAGCGTCTCGGCGGGATCGTCGCCCCGGCCGCTGCAAAGAATGGACGGCGGCCCGACGACGCCGACGCTGACGAGACCGTCTTCGTTACGCAGGGGGATGTACCAGAACCAGCCGTTGCGATCGGGGGTATGGAGGATGGTGGTGGCGCCGGCATTTCTGCCGGAGTCCAAAGCGCCGCCGCGGTAGTGGGCGTAGATCGACGCATTCCGAAGACGTTCGTCGGGGACTCGGGCGTTGAGCTGGCGCGCGAGGAGGGTCGACTGGCCGGTGGCGTCAACAATCACACGGGCATGGATCGTTGTCTGCTTTCCGTCGATATCGGCGCGGACGCCGATGGCCCTGTCACCCTCGAAAAGAACTTCGCGGACGCGGGCTGAGTTGGAAATATCGGCGCCGTGTTCACGGGCATTATCGAGCATGAGGGCGTCGAACTCGTCGCGGCGGACTTGCCAGGTGACGGACCATTCGTTGGGATCGCGCTCGGTGAAGTAGAACGGCGCGGATTCGTGGCCAGTGGGTGCGACGAACTGGACGCTCTCTTTGCGAACGAATGAAGAGGACTGCATTTTTTCGAGCAGGCCGAGACGCTTGAAGGACCAATAGGTCTGTGGCATGAGGGATTCGCCGACGTGGCGGCGGGGGAAGCGGGCGCGCTCGAGGACGATGGTTTTGTGGCCGTAATCGGCGAGAAGCGTGGCGGTCGTGGCACCGGCAGGTCCGCCGCCGATGATGATGCAGTCGTAGGTGTCAGTAATTGCGCTCATGTTGGTTGGGTGTGGATTCTAATGGATCGGGGGGAAACGTCAAAAAGTCGAAAAGTAGAAACGCTGAAATAGAAAAAGAAGAGGCTGGGGAACACAGGATTGGAAAAACGATTTCGAATTGGAGAGCGTTTGGTTGCGGGGCTCGCACCGGTTGGAAACCGGTGCCACAGAACGTCAACAAACATAAACAATCCAATTGTAACGGTGGATGGAGATTCGCATGCTTACCCATCCCGATAAGGCCGGGATGTGTAAGCATGGCACCCGACGCTCTTATTCTTCAGATCTTGCGCGGTCGGCGGCGACGACTTCGAGGAGATCGATGGCGGGTTTGTCGTGGCAGTGGATGATGCCGAGGCGACCGAACAGGGGTTCGTCGAGCGGTCGATCGAAGGCTGCGACGAGCGGGCCGGAATCGTCGAAGCGAAAGAACCATCTTGGCTCGATCCTGCGAAGGACATTGTGGCGAATGAGGATATCCCCGAGCGGCGCATTGTGTTGGAGGATTTCCTCACGGGCTTCGCCGGGGATGTTTTGCAGGTCGGCGCGCAGGACGCCGGCCTCGACGACATGGCGCGTTTCGCCGACGGTGAGGAGGATTTTGCGGGTGTAAGTATCTCCCATGTTTTGCTCCTCGAGGACTTCGAGCGCGACGGGATGACCATGGTATCGGTGGAGACAGGAGGTCATGTGGTCGTGGTGAACGAGGAGTTCGTCAAATGGAGGCGGCACTTCATCCTTCGGAATGAGGATGGCGGATTTTGCGACTTGGGGCCCGAAATATTCGGTGGCGATTTCTTCGAGGGCTTCGTGTGGGGTCATGGACATTGCGGATTTCGGATTGGATGTATGCGCTATGTATAACGGATGTTGCGGTGTTGTTTTTCAAAAAAACGATTGAGGAGTGGATCGGCGCGGAGGAGGCCTTCTCGGGCAAGTTCGATGGTGTCGCCGTCCAGGCGGGCAAAGCCGTCGGTAGCGAGGGAGTCGAAGGCTTCGGCGAACTCGGATCGGATGTTGGCGCCGAACTTGTTGCGGAAATAGGCGGCATCCAGGCGACCGGTCTTGAGCTGGAGGATCAGCTCGCGGATGAGCAATTCACGCGGGGAGGCGGCCAGGGCGCGGCGAATGGGAAGTTTTCCGGATCGACAGTCCCGGACATAGTCTTCCCAGTCGTCGGTGTTCTGATAGTGGACGCCGGCGAAGTGAGAGAAGGAGGCGACACCGGTTCCGACGAGATCGGCCCCATGCCAGAGGGCATCGCGATAGACGAAGCCGCCGCTTTGGGAGGGCTTGACGAGGGTGTAGGCGCTGGATACGACATACCCGTTGGATTCAAACACGCGGAATGCCTCGTCGACCCAGCGGCGCTTGGTGGGCCAGTCGGCGACGGGAAGCGGGCCGGCGGCGGCTTGGGACTCACGTGAGATCACGGTGTTGTGGGGGATCTCCATCTGATAGATGGTGACGCTGTCGGGTTCGAGGGCGACTGCTTTTTCTACGGTTGCCTTCCACTTGTCGTCGGTCTCGCCAACCATGCCGGCGATCAGGTCGATGTTGATCTGGGGAAAGCCAACCTCTCGGGCCCATTCATAGGACCGGAAAATTTCAGGTGATTTGTGGGCACGACCGTTGGCCTCGAGGATTTCGTCGTCGAAGTGCTCGACGCCGAGGCTGAGGCGAGTAACGCCGATCTTTCGGATCGTCTCCAGCTTGCTTTTTTTCAGGGTGCCCGGCTCACACTCAAAGGTGACCTCCCGTGCGGCGTTCCAGGTCCAGTGTTCGTTGATGCGTTCGATGAGCCGGGTGAGCTGTGCGCTGCTGAGGAAGGAGGGGGTGCCGCCACCGAAGTATACGAACTCGAACTGTCGGCCGCCCAGTGCGGAGCGGTTGGCATAGAGGGCGACTTCACGGGCGAGGGCGTCGATGTAGGTGTCCACCTCGCTCGCGTTCTTGTCGGTATAAACCCGGAAATAGCAGAATCGGCAGCGCTTGCGGCAAAACGGGATGTGGAGATAGAGACCGAGTGGGACATCGGGCCGGGGGGGATCATCGAGGGCTTTTATCGCATCGGGGACGTGGTCCGGGGTCCAGACGGAGAATGGGGGGTAGTTGGCCACGAAGTGGCTGCCGACCTGAGTCTGTTGGTCGTCGTCGCGTGGGTCAAGTTGGGGGAGTTGGACCATGTGTTTGAGTTTCCGTGATACATTTAGGGCCGCACGATCATCTGAAGACCAAACATTATAGCCGAAACGGGCAAGGTTTGACGATTGCGGATTGGTGAAAGCAATCAAGCACAGGCGGTGTTGTAGATTGCAAGAAGATCGGATTGAGCGACGGGGCGGGGGTTGAATCGGGCGGTCCATTGCTCGGCGGCGTTGGCGGCAAGGTCGGGGAGGGCGTTTTGTGGAATGCCGATGCCCTGCAGTCGGCGGGGAAGGCTGGCGGCGTCGAGCATGGCTTCGACGCGTTGGGCGAGTTGTTCGGCATCTTCGCAGAGATCGGCATAGGGGTTTTCGTTCACCGAGTTGAAGCGGATGACGTGAGGGAGCATGAGACCGACGGCGCGACCGTGAACGATTCCGAATCGGGCTGTAAGCGGATTGGCGAGGGCGTGGGCGGCGCCGAGCATGGCGGCCTCGATGGCGGCGCCGGCGAGGTGTGCGCCGATGAGCATGTCGGCACGGGCTTGGGCATCATCGGGATTCTCGTAGGCGGATTCGAAGGCGCGCTCAAGCCGGGTCCAGGCTTCGCGGGATAGAGCACGGGAATCCTGATTGCGCTGGTTGCAGGCGGCGGTCTCGATGGCGTGTGCGACCGCGTCGATGCCGGTGGCGGCGGCGACAGGTCGGGGGACGGTGCGGATCAGGTCCGGATCGAGAATGGCGATCCGGCAGGCGGCCTTTTTGTCGCCGCAGGCCATCTTCTGGTGCGTGTCGGGGTCGGTGATGAGGGCGAAGGATTGGGCCTCGCTGCCGGTGCCGGCGGTCGTGGGGACGGCGATCATGGGGAGCATGGGCCGGGCTGCCTTTTTGACGCCCCAGTAGTCGGCCATCTCGCCGCCATTGGTGAGGATGAAGTTGACACCCTTGGCGCAGTCCATGGCGCTGCCGCCGCCGAGACCGACGAGAAAGTTGGCATCGAAATCGCGGGCGGCTTCGGTACCGGCGGCTACATGGTGGGTCGTGGGATTCTCCTCTACGGCGTCGAAGATGCGCGTTTGGATTCCGGCATCGCGGAGGGATCGTTCACCGCGATTGGCGTGACCGGCGGCGACGATGCCCGGATCCGTCACGATCAGGGCACGCTTTGCGCCGAGTTCTTGTGCGAACGGACCGAGTTGTTCGATCGCGCCGGGGCCGAAGACCGGTCGGATTTGGGTTCCTTGGAGGATGCTGGGCAGGGTGTTTGGATTGATCGTCATGGTTGGGAAACCAGGGGCTTGAACGGATTCTCGAATGTGTCCGCTTTGTCCGCACACCAGTGCGTGATAACGGCCATAATTTATTTAGTTTCAAGTAGATATATCAATGTCCGCATGGATTGAGGGGCATTTGTTTTGGGGCATTTTATCGGTCCTTTGAATGGGGTATCTCACGCTCGATTTGCAGGGCGCGACGGCGGTAGAGGTGTTCGAAGAGATTGCCCTCATGGGGTTGGTCCCAACTGATCTGCCAGGTGGGGATGGGTCCGATATTGAGGCGATCGATGTTGGGGGTGACCATGAGTGCGTCGATGAGCGACTGATCGTGCGTAATCGCGGTGGCGATGAGGGTGGGGCCGATGGCGTCGGGCATTTCGGCGACCGGGCATTCGACGACGGCCGCGTAGGGAAAGAGGTATTCCTTGTGGGCGAGGGGGTGTTGGGGGTTATCGCAGTGGACCACGGTTGGGAGCAGATAGAGCGGTGATTCGGATTGACTGCCCGTTTGCTTCTGAGGCGCGGCTGCAAGCCGGGGGGTGCCGCGGATTGGTTCGGTGAGATCGACCGCACCCGGATTGGCGAGAAGCTGGTCGATGGATTGAGAGATCATTTCGGCCATCTGTGTGTTGGCGAAGGCGGCGATTTGTGCCTTGGGATCGTCGGCGGGGAGTGCCCGGACGGTGGCGAGTTTTTCGGCGACGGCCTCGGCGATGGGCCGGGCATTGCGCGGGGTCCAGATGCCGGAGGCGTTGATGCAGGAGCGTCCTCCGTTGGCGAGGATTGAAGAGACCAGGACATCGAGATGTTGCTCCCAGTCGTCGGCGGCATCCTCGCCAAGGATGATCTTGCTGTAGCCGGGGCCGTGTCGTTCCACACGGGAATCTCCCGCGTAGGGGCGGGTGGTGGAATCGCCTCCGAAGAGCATGGAGCGATCGACGTTGCGAAGCAGCTCGGCCGCGCCGGCGTGATCGGTCGGGTAGAAGCCGAAGGCCTCGGCAGGGAGACCGGCGGCGATGAAGGCTTGGATGATGCGCCAGGGGGACCAGGGTTCCTCGCGGCCGGGCTTGATGGCTATGGGTGTCTTTAATGTGATGGCGGGGATCCAGAGGGCGTGGACGCCGGGGGAGTTGCTGGGCAGGACGGCGCCGAAGACGCGGGCGGCGCGGGCGAAGCTGAGCATGCGTCCGTCGTGGCGACCGTGACCGCGATCGAGGATGGCCCAGTCGAATCCCCGCGTGAGACCAGCGAGGAGGGCGTCGATCTCGGTGAAGACGCGGTGGATTTTTTTCGCATTGTTGCGGCAATAGGCGATGGGCATGCCGGTCGTGGCTGAGAGGTCGCGGATGTAGTCTTCGAAGGATTGTTGCGTATCGCCAAGGGGAATGGTTCCGTTGAGGAAGATGTCGCCGGCTTTCCGGGTGGCGTCGATCAGCTTATCCATGGGGAAGGCATCGAGGGCGTTGGGGTTCATCCGGCGGATGTCGCGGGCGATCAGGCCGCTGTTGGCGTGTGAGAGTCGGGCGACGGTCTCGCCGGTGGCGTGGTGGGCGATGTCGATCTTCTCGACGCTTTCGTAGGGTTGACCGTGTCGGAGGATGGGGATGTGAATCATGGGTGTACTCGAGGGCTCGTGAGATCATCTTCCGTTCTTCATGCCGGCTTCAGTTTGGCTTCTGTCAATGAAGACCGGCTGAAGCCGGCTGAGGGTAATTGTACAGGGCGTCCACCACCGACTGAAGTCGGTGGCAAACAATAAAACCGCCCGGCTGAAGCCGGCTGAGGGTTATTGTACAGGTTGTTCACCACCGACTGAAGTCGGTGGCAAACAATAAAACCGCCCGGCTGAAGCCGGCATGGGATTCAGTGATTATTTTATGGACTCGGGAACGAGAAGGGATTCTCGTTCCAGCGATAGGCGGAGAAACAAAAGGTGGGCGATGCCCACCCTACCCGG
>CAYXGR010000043.1:0-3795 GCA_964464525.1 uncultured Planctomycetaceae bacterium | reverse complement strand
CTCGTTCCAGCGATAGGCGGAGAAACAAAAGGTGGGCGATGCCCACCCTACCCGGCTACCCGCCTGCTCGGCATGCTTACCCGCCCCGATACTGCCCGGGGCGTGTAAGCATGGCACCCGGCCGAGGCTCGATCCTTGGGGATCGTGCCTTGACAGTGCCACTCTTCTGATGAAACCGAGGCGTGTAAGGATGGCACGCGGTTGATCCGCATGATCGATTGTTGCTTGTGGTTCGCGTGGATCAGAGGGGTTGCTTGAATACGGGTTCGATGGTGGTGTTGGCGATGATGTGGTGGACGAGAGGGACGGTGTCGACGCGATTGCCATTGACGAGCCAGTGGGAAAACTGATCGGCTCGGGGACCGACGATCCGGACGGTGACGGTCTGTTGCTGAAAATACCAGCCATTGTAGTCGTAGTCTTCGGGATACCCGTCGATCTCGAACGCTGTGCCGGGAGGCCCTTTGACGGAACAGTAGAAGAAGTCGCCGGCTTCAAAGATGACCTTGGTCTGCCTTCGGATGTAATCGGGGCGATTGTTGACGTATTCCCTGAGCTTATCGATGGAAGTCTGATTGTCTCGTCCGAAGGTCTCTGCGAGTTGTCGATAGGTGTCCAGCCGGGTGTTGAGGTATTCCGGATCGATACGATGGTTGAAGAGATCGGTGGTCATTCGAGCGAAATAGGCACCAAACTCGGGGCTATCATTTCTCAGGCGTCGGAAGATGGTGGCTCGGACGTCGCCGCGTTTTTTCAGGATCAAATCGATGGCCTGCTGCTCCCATCGCTTCCCGCTCTTGGACGTTTTTTTGAAGTCCTTGAAGCTGTGATCCATGTCCCAGTTGATCCAATACCACTTGGGATAGGGCTCCCTCTCGTCCAATACGGCGACTCCCTGTCTCCAGTCGCTGTCACCGCAGAAGATGAACGAGATCATGTGTCGGGTGTAGTTGTCGAGGTTGATGTGGCGGCCGGCCTCGGCCATCGTCATCTTGATGCGACGATCCTTGGCCCAATCTTCAAGTTCGTCGTATGCCTTGACGGCTTTCTTCTTGTTGTCGCTCTTGTAACGAAAATAGATGAAGTCATCATGGCCGACATGGGCCTTCCATTGGCGTTTGCTGACGTGTTCCATGAGGCCGTAGACACCCTGGGATTTTCCGTTGAGGAAGAAGACGGCTTGCTTGACTTCGGGGGCGATGCATCCGAGTTGGCGTGCGATGTCGAGCGTGAGGGCGTCAACAAAGAGCCAGTATCGGTCTCGTTTGAGTACAAGCGTCTTGATTGGATCGGTTTCAAGTGAGAACGGATTACCGGAGTTGAACTGTCTGGTGCCATATTTCCTGCGAAAGTAGAGCCGAAAGTTACGAAAGGGATTGCCCTCGTTTTTGTCGGGCCTTCGGGAGAATCGGCCGTGGAGCCGGAGACCGGCTCCGGAGGCAAAAAGAAGTTCTCCCTTGTCGAAGTAGGAGACCTGGGAGAGGCGTTCCCATTTTCGGCCCCGACCCTGTGCATTGTGAATGATGCCGCGTTTCTCGCCGTGAAGATCGTCGGGGGCGACGTAGATAGAGATGATCGGATAGCCTTTTTCGATTTCCTCCGGCGGGACGGCGGAGCTCGACGCCATGTCTATGATGCCGCCGGGATTGGTCTTGAAGAGATATCTTCCCACGTGTCTTTTTTTCTGGAACATATTGTCGCCGATATCGACTTCTTCTGTTTTTGATCGGTGAAACTGGGATTCGTCGTTGTGGACCGGCCGCACAACACCGATACGCTTGAGGACTTTTCCCATGGCGCCGTAGTTGAGCATGTCGGTGGGGATGGTATCGCCCTGCATGTGTAGCCGGGCAACGGCGAAGGTGGAGTTTCGCTCAAGAAGCAGACCGGCGGCGACGAAGAAGCCAAGGCCGGCGATTGTCAGGAGGGTTGATCGCATGGGCTTCGTTCGGATTTCGATACCGGGGCATGACCAGTCGCAACCGCGATCATAGCTCGCCCGGACGGTTAAAGTAAACGTTTGACTTCGCGCTGTCGGAGATCCCCTTCAGCTCTCTCTGCAGGGCCAGGAGGGCATCGGTTTTCAGCTTCAGGAAGCTGTAGGTGACGATCGACTCGTCGTGGCTCTCTGAGATGCTGTCGAGGCGGCCCTTGGGGAGCTGCGCTTCCAGAAAGGTGAGAAGCCGGTCGCTCTTGTCTCGGTATTCGCCGGCGGGCATGGAGATAATGAGCATCCCGTCGTTGAGCGAACCCTTGAAGACTCCCTGGGACACCCGCAGAGCGAGGAGCGCAAGAACGGAGACGGCGAGGATGATGGCAAGGAAGACGAGGTTGAAGGTGGCGCAGCAGATAGAGTTCGCGACGACGAGCATGATGAATCCGATTTCCTCGGGCTCCTTGATGGGCGTTCGAAATCGGACGATGGACAACGCGCCGAGCAGGCCGAGCGAGAGGGGCAGCGAGAACTGGATGCAGATGAAGATCGCCGTGATGGAAATGCCCAGGAGTGGGAACGCGCGATGCACCTGGCTGCCGGTGGCGCGGGTTCGGTAGAACTTGGTGTAGAGAAACGAGACGTAGAGCGAACAGAACAGCGAGATTCCCATCACCCCGATGAATGGGAAGATGCCGATTTCACCCATTTTTCGGCTGCCGAAGCCGCCGAGGCTTGTGAGCAATTGTTGCCATTCGGTTTCCATTGTGGTTGGATCCTTTTTATCTTAGACGCGTATGCGCTTTGCGCGTCAATTCTGTCAAAAACAGACACCCATAATATTTTCGTAGCACCGGCTGTATTTTGAGAATGATTCCTTTCGGCAACCCATGGCCGTCAACGGGTGCAGGATATCGGGCAGATCGACCGCCTTGCCCTTCAACTCGAAAACGGCCTGACGAAGACTGATGGGGAAGGCTCTGGGGATCATCCGCCAATTCACGGCGGGAACCTGTATGTCATAGTCAATGCTCAGCCGTGCGCCGGTAGATGGCTCGATGAAACGACAGCGTTTGTAGCGGATCAGGAAAGTCGGGACTAGGGGTCGGGCGAAAACGACGTCTTTCGATCCGAGCATGCGGGGGATGCCGAGGAGTCGGGGATCGCCAAGGGAGACCCGGTCGAGCCAGCGACCGGAATGGTCTGTTCGCAATCTGATCTTGCTCCGCTGCGAACCGGTTCTGAATTTGGCTTCGAGAAAGGAATGATCGGAGGGCGATTCGCCGTCGATGTCGGCATACCAGCGGAGGCGAACCTTCGTTTTGAGAAAGTCGCTGTTGATCTTCTCGCGCAGGAATTGCCAGTCGGGGGTGTCATAATAGATGCTGGAGATGGTTCCGGCGGGGAAGCGGGGATCGGGTCGGCATCGGCAACGGAGCCAGTTCACGAAATGCGGAGCGATGGCGGCGTCGAAGACGAATTTTGTCTCGTGTTCGCGGGCGGCGGTGCTGGGGCGTTCAGGGGGAACGGGCGCATCGATCAATTGGCTCGTCGCAGGGACGGATGCCTCGTCAGTTCGTGTGATACGGGCCTCGAGGGTGCTCATTATAGGAACAAGGTAACTCATAGGGTGAAAATGGCATAGCGGGCCGATCGCCGCAACGGGGCGAAGGGTCGATCACTCCCAGTGATTTCGGTGATTACCGGTCGGTTCTTTAGGGGGTATTCGATAGTGGTCTCCAGAAGGAACGAACCAGCATGAATGGATTGTGGATTGGGGGGATGTATTTGGCTGTTGTGTATTCGCCGGTTCGCCACTGCCAAGGCACGATCCTTGGGGATCGTTCCTTGACAGTGCCACC
>CAYXGR010000042.1:13115-14759 GCA_964464525.1 uncultured Planctomycetaceae bacterium | reverse complement strand
CGTCACGACGAGCGACGATGGCCGGTTAGGTAGTTGCTTGCTGGTCGAAGTGCGTACGGCAGAACTCGTCGAGTTCTTCAGGTGTGCGGAATAGATCGACGCGATAATTTGGATAGTCGGACTTCTCCGGGAACGGCCGTATCACATCAATCAAGTTCTCGACAGTCGGATATCGCCCAATGAGGGCCCCGCCCAGTGGGCGTAGCGGAATCGTTCCGTCGTCAGCGCGCTCAAAAAACAAACCGCTATCATGGTAAATTTTCGCAATGGCGCCGGTGCGAACGAGTTCCCACTCGGCGCACGCTCGTGTTAGCGCCAGGTGCATTGTCAGAACGCCTAAGTCTTGGTGACTGGCGAAGCATGTCGGCGATATACATTCCTCGCGGCCGGAGATTACGATAGTGGGTCTTAGTTGCGAATGAATAACGACCTTTGGGTATTCGTCGGAAGATAGAGTCGGAACGTATGGCTCTGAGTCGGTAAGCATCAGGTCGAGTGGATGGGTGAGATCATTAGGCTCGCGTGGGTTATATAGCCCAAGGTTATTCCAATGCTGAACGAGGATGCGATCGTGTTGGCTGAGCGACACGAAAGATCCTTTAAGCGGGTAACGCCGGTCGGAGTAATCAACTTTCAGAACACAAGCCGGTCGACCGTTTCGCAGTTCATAGAGCCCTGGCTTCCAGTCGCGATCGGATCGTGCGGTTAGCTCGCGATCGAAGCGTTCTGCTTCAGGGGTCTTGCTCGCCGAACTCTCTGCTTCGCCGCATGGCGTGAACCCTGGAGGCATTAAGTCGGACGGGTTGGTTAGACAGTCAGATTGATCTGAGAAGTACAGGCCAAGCCTGTTCCATGTGCAGGTCGCAATGGGTGGGCTGGCTGACGGTAGGTACTGGCATCCTTTCAGTGGGAATGGAGAACCGTCGGCAACGTCGATTATGACGCTAGCCTGCCTACGGCATCGCGTCCTGTAGAGGCCCGGTGCCCAGGAACATTCTTTGCGTGCCTTCATCTCGTGCTCAATGCGGTCGGTGTCTTGGGTGGTCATGCTTGGGCTCTCCGTTGTAAGGAAGTTTAATCAAACGAACGGTCGTAGTTGGCCATGTCGTACGCATCAAGGTCGCGCATGGTAAATATCGGTCGGTCCCACTTGCACACAACAACACCCTTCGCGCCATCACGATACTTGGCAATGTTGATGTTCACGTTGGTGTGCGCACCGTCTTGGGACTCGGGCTCGAGCAGGAGAACCAAGTTCGAGTAGAACGTGATCGCCTCACTCTCGCGTATCGACGATAGTTGCGGTGACGACTCGCCAGACTTGTTCAACTGTGACGCAGTTACGACAGGAACGCCACACTTCATCGCCAGTGCCTTGAGCGACTGAGCAATGTGCCGAACCTGCTGCTCCCTTCCGTCCGACTTCGGACCGGACGGCGTGACGGCCTGGACGTAGTCAACAACGATCAGCCGGACCTTACACGTTGCCGCGTACCTTACCGCGGTGGCCGTAATCGACTCTACCGTCTTAGAGCCGGTGAATACCTCGACGCAGTTGTTCTGCATCAGGTGAGCCACTCGTGACATCCCAACGAGAAACTGTGTCCGGTCGCCGCCCTTGAACTGCTGCCGAGAAAGAACCGA
>CAYXGR010000042.1:7599-13015 GCA_964464525.1 uncultured Planctomycetaceae bacterium | reverse complement strand
GAGGCAGCATCACCCAGGTCACTCGACGCGTGTACCCGTCGGTACTCCTGGAAGACCTCCTTCGCGTAGAACGACAGGTGCCCGCCCTGGGACGCTGAGTCGCTGATCATCGACTCATACTGGAGCACAGACTCGCCGTAGCTCTTGCGTGTGTCGTGAATGGCAACCGCCAGCATTCGAGCTGATACCGGACTGCCGGCCGTGTGGAGCTGTACCAGTTTCTCGTACAGTGACCGGTAGTACATGTCGTTGATGAACTCGGGCTTGAACCATGTGGTCACGCAAGCAAGCCACTCGGGCTTCTCCCTGATCGCGCAATCGAGCACGGCCAGGACGAGCATGAACTCCTTCTCGAGCCTGATTCGGGTGGTCGGGGTCTCAGTCGCCGTGGTATTCATAGCCGTACCTTTCGTATCGCTCCTTCATGGTCTCACCAGGGCGCGGGCCCGGCTTCGGGGGGTCCTTGGTCCCGGCTTTCTCGGACTCCTCGAAGATCCCAGTCCAACCGTTGGCCACGGAATACTCTATGGCTGCCGCCGCCCGAGCGGGCCCCATTCTGGCGAGCTTGGCGAACTGCCTTGAAACGGACATTGGGGTGAGCTTCTTTTTGATCTCCGACCTGTGGGTGGTCCATGTACCCCACGCATCTCTGAAGACCGGAACGTCGAGCGATTCTGGGATGTCCGGAAGATCCACCGAAGGGGGTTTGGGGGTCTTCTTATTCTCTTCTCTTCTCTTCTCTTCTCTTCTCTTCTCTGGTAACGCTTTTGTAACGCTGTCATCGTTACACTTTTTGAGGCGGTGAGAATCGACTCGCTTCTTCGTAAGTGCCCGTGACTTCGCACTTTGCGAATTGTGCCTATCCCACTTGGGAAACTGAAGCGACGGTCGTCCGCCTGTTTCGAGCACCTCCAGCCAGCCGACTTTGTGCATAGCTTCGGGAACATTTGTGCAACGTGTAACGCGGCCGAGTGATTCGAGCGTTACACCTGTAACGGTACCAGCGTTACAGTGCCGGGACGCCCAGGACCAGATGGTGTGCAGGTATCCGACCACGCACGGCTCGGTCATTCCGAGTATTTCAGCCATCTCCATGACCGCGGGGTCATCTGCAAGATCCAGCCGCATTTTGATCCAGTCGCCAGCCATTCGCATTACTCCACGAAAAAACCCAATTTCACCGGCTGCCGTGCGCCCAAGCGAGACCAAGGGGATGCACCTCGCGAACGAGACCGATGAAACTGGGTTTTGTATGTGAGCGTTCAGTCTCGCTTCAGGTTGTGGCATGGAAAACATACCACGTCCGACACGCATGTCAATAACCCCACCACAGGCAGGGACTTGCGGGTACGCCGCATACTGAACGCATGTTCTCTATTGACGCAGCCCATCGAGAGCGTAGAATTCATCACCGATCTGGTAGTGTGGTAGCTATCTGTGGGGTGCCCCGGCATAACGCAATCGTGCCGGGGCATTTTTATGCGCGGACCCGCCGGCCGACGGATCACTTAACATCAGCACAGTTTGCCATGCCATACTGGCGGTGCTTAACGGTATCGTACTTGACCCAGTCAAGGACCCACCGGCCGAGGTAGAACTTCCTGGTACCGATCTTCCGGAACTTCAGGGCGCCGGACCGCTCGGCCTCCACGATGGATACGTTGCTGGCCGTGAACATACCCATGACCTCTTGTCGGGTGTAGATCGTCTCGGGCCGGATTGTGATCCCGCACTCGGGCTTCCCGTGTTCTGTCCGCTCGCGTTCGGTAGACTCAGTCATGGTTCCTCTCCGTACTGGGGTGCTGCGTGGCCGGTGACACTGGCACCGGCTGTGAGAATGGCTTATACAGTATCTAGACACCTATTCCAAGTTGCAAGCGTCTGACATAGAGAATCCACGCGGACGCCCCAGGGATACCAGCATGACGGACATTCTCCACAAAACGCTCTGCCTCGTCGTCGGCGGGCCAATGGACGGGCTTACACTGCAAATCCCGAACACCGACAAGATGCGGGAGATTGTGGAACTCCCCGTCGAACGACCGCTCCTGACCGAGGGGAAGATCCCAACCGAAGCTGGGCCTGTAGATCCGATCGGGCGATACCGCAGGCTGAACCACCGGCGGTTCTACGTATGCCTGACCGACAAGGAGGTTGCCGGCAAGGTGGACGAGTCTCGATGGTTCTGCATCTACATGGAGGACAAGGGCGATGCGGTGTCAGTCGAAGAGTACGGCGCCACGTTCCAAGAGCTGCTCCACCGTTACGTTCCAGTTGTGCATAAGGAGCACGGGGTTCGTCACGGCCGGTACAACAGCATAGGGAACGCGCTGGACGCTGTTGTCACGCAGGACATGGAAGCTATTGAGGCGGTCCGCTGGAATGGCCGCCGGCTCGATGAGTTTGGACGATGCGAACTCATGAGGCTGTGCGCCTACTTCATCGGCTCACATAAGACGAGATTGGAAACGGAAGAAGAGAAGAAGGAGGAGGCGGCTGAGTTGAGCGAGGAGGAGAAGGCGGAGATGGATGAGATACTAGCACTGGCACACAAGGACACGAACAATGAAAGTGAAAGCTCACAGGGGAGAGATGATCTACGCGCCGGGGACGGCGCATGACGAGACCCTCGTCCGCTACATCGTCGAGTCAATCCTCGAACTAAGGGGCGGTGGCGTGTTCAACATGTGGACACGCAAGGCCAAGGAGTACGGGCCGTGGTACCAGGCGTCGGTGTGCATACCGAGCGGGGAGAGACACGGACTCCCGCCAGAGAGCGGAAACGTTATTACGTTGGACGTCGCACTAACGACAACGAGCGTGATTGACGGGAGCCTGATAAGTCGTCTATCAGAGAAGATGGACTCCGTGACAGCAAACGCCGTTGTAAGAGCGTGCGCAGGCCACGAGATACCAGAGGATGCGATTACCATCCCAGACGATGACGCACTGAGTGTCGTCGCAGCATTCTACAAACGAAGCGGAGGTAGTATGGCATGGCGAAGATGAAGCAAGAGAGACAACCAAGAAAGGACCGGAACGGACTTCGCGTGAAGAGGTTCAGTATTCGGGTCACCGACTACGAGTACGACGCGATCATGGAGCGGGCGAACAGCCGAGGGGAGACGTTCGCCGATTACATGGTCGCCAGGGCGCTGTGCCGAAGAAAGCGGGTCAAGAAGAAGGACATGGTAGCGAGGTATGAGTCACGACCAAGAAGGAGTCAATCGGAGGATTGAGCGCATCCGCTACGAGGTCGGAACCAATTTTGCCCGAATGGTCGCGCAGCTAAGGGAGCGACTGGAAAGAGAAGGGAAACTCGAGGACGCAAAGAAGTACCTTGCCGAGCGCGCGATCTACCACTACCAGACTCGCGGTAGCAACAAGCGGACCGCATATCGTCGCGCATGGTTTGACGTCAAGTACAAGTTCAAGCCGGACCACGGGTCAGAGGCGAGGGAGTACAAGCGGAAGAAGGCAAACAGGCGGAAGGCATCCAGGCGGCGTGAGTACATGAATCGCAAGCGCCGACTGGCAAAAGAGAAAGAGCAGCAAGCAATGGAAGAAGAAGCGAACCGGATAATCGAAGAACGGGACCAGGAGTCGATCGACGAGGCTCAGACGATCGGCATTCAGGACGTAACGAAAATGAAGAACCTGAAACTCCCGATCGAATTAGCGTTCGCATTCTACAACCTGCATATGGTCATTGACGCTGACCGGCCCAGCAAGCGACTGATCAAGCCGTCGGATGCTCCCGACATGGCGTGCTGGAACATGCTGATGCTTGCAGCGAAGAACCGGTCGTCCTTCCAGCAGACAATCACCAAGGAGTTGATCGCCATCAAAAAAGCGGAGGACGACTTCATCCGCAAGGAAGAGGCGAAGCGGCTGGAGCGAGCTGAGAAGTGGAACGACGAGCGAGAGCGGTTAATTAAGTCCTACGAGGAAAAGATCAGCCAACTCAAAGAGAAGGCGCAGGAAGAAAAGGAAAAGGAAGAGGAGCCGCCAGGACCAGCAAGCCCGGAAGACATGAGAGACTTTCTGAAGGAGGTTCGTGATGGCATTAACTGAGCGGAAGAAAGAGCGCGTCGAGTCGACCGTCAAGGAGCGGATGGAGGAATTCTACGAAAAGGAGTGCCGAGGAAACGTCAACCAGCGACTAAACCTCCAGGCGTGGGTAGTGTCCGAGATCGCACGACTCGAGGGAGAGATCGAACAGTTGAACCATCGGGTGTCGTCGAATGTATGATGCGGCATCTCAGGTCACGAACACCGAGTTGAAGTACGAATACTTCCCGGTCGTTCCGATAGACCCAGTCGAGAACCAGAAGTGGAGGATCGACCTCAAGAACAAGTGCCTTAACGACGAACGGAAGCAAGAGGGTATTCTCGAAATGTGCCGCGACGATAGCTTGTTCTGGCTGTCGTCCTTCTGTTGGCTGTACGAGCCACGCCCAACACCGAAGATCATACCGTTCATCCCGTGGCCACACCAACTCCCCGCGTGGAAGTCGATCGAGCGGTGTATAGGATACTGCGACGTTGGCCTTGAGAAGTCCCGCGGCGAGGGTGCGTCGTGGATGATCGTAATGCTTGTGCTCCACCGGTTCCTGTTCCTGCCGATGTTCGCGGCCGGGCTGGTGTCCAAGGACGAGCGGACAGTTGACGACCCGGAGAATCCAGACAGCCTGTTCTGGAAGATGACGTGGCAGCTCGAAAAACTGCCAGGCTGGATGGTCCCGAACTTCACGCGGTCGAAGACGAATCACACGCTCGTCAATACCGATAACGGCGCCACGATAGCCGGGTTCGCGGCAACAGGTGACGTAGCGTCTGGTGGTCGTAAGACCGTGTTTGTCTGCGATGAACTGGCGAAGTTTCCAAGGGGCCCCGACAAGGAGGCTATGGACTCGACTCAGCACGTAACAAACAGCCGGGTCATTATCAGCACGCCCAAGGGTCCGGACGGGGCCTACTTCGAGGCAATGCACGCCGACACGAACATGGAGAAGGTCATACTCGACTGGACCGTGAACCCGACAAGGAACGTCGGGTGCTACAGGGTGCTCATCGAGAAGGACAACAGCCGACGCGTCGAACTGGACGACGAGGAATACTGGCTCGAGGTAGTTCGCCGTAACGGAAAGCGATGGGCGGAGAGGTCGAACCTGGAGGACTTCGCCAAGGAGATCGTAAACAACGAGACGGACAATCCGTTCGGGTACCCGTTCATGATCGAAACGCCGTACACGAAGCACGGCAAGAAGCGGAGTCCGTGGTACGACAGAGAGTGCAAGCGAGTCGGCGCCACGCCCCAGGGAATCGCCCAAGAACTCGACCGAGACTACGGAGGATCGACCAGCAGGTTCTATGACAGCAACATGCTGCACCGCGTGAAGGAGGGATGCACGCC
>CAYXGR010000042.1:0-7499 GCA_964464525.1 uncultured Planctomycetaceae bacterium | reverse complement strand
CTCAGGAAACAGGTTCTCCAGTTCGCATCGCCGAGCACGAGCCCGTACAAACTTGCCGACCTGGCGGTCGCAATATGCTACTGGCTGAGTGGGCCCAAGGGTTCGGCGATACTGGCATGGGAGGCGAACGGACTTGGTAGCCAATTCACCGACAGAGTGCTCGAATTGGGGTATTCACGCATCTATTACAGGAGCACCGAGGAGCAGACCACCAAAAAGGACACAAAGAAAATCGGGTGGTGGACAACCATCAAAAACAAGCCAACGCTGCTCGGTGAACTAGGCCGAGCTATGGACTCGGGCGACCTCCAGGTATGCAGTGAGGAAGTGCCGAAAGAGGCCATGGGGTACGTGAATCTACTCGGCGGGAAGGTGGACCATGTCAGCGCTAAATCCGAGGAAGATCCGGCCGGTGCAGGGGCTAATCATGGGGATCGGGTGATAGGGCTATCGCTTGCGTGGTGGATGACGAGAGATTATATCAAGGGTAGACCAGGTGCCCCGGAGGAAAAGGCTGAAGTACCGCACAACAGTTTCATGGGACGCCGCAAGCGACGAAACGAGATAAAGAAGCGGGACGATGTGTGGGTTCCGCATTCTGCCAGCAGGCAAAGGAGAGTGGACAGATGAAAGACAAAGCGCTTTCGCACGCCCAGAAGTTGAACGATCAGGTCTGCAAGTCGCAGGGCGGGTCGTTTCAAGGCCAGGGCCCCAACAGTATCGGCGGGAAGGGCGGCATCAAAGAGGACTCCACGTCGTCACCCCATACGTCGCATGACAACGCCGTTTGGCAGCAGGGCGGCAAGGGCCGGAAGGTCAAGAGTATCGGCTCAGAGTGACACCAGCACACAACTCTAGGCGGTCCTTTCTCTAATAAGGATCGACAATGCCGAGACACAACCCGCTAAACAACCGGCAGATGTCGAAGCTCCGCGAATCTATCAAGTGGAGTAGAGACCGCCTTGCGCCATTTCGCCGCACCAACAAGGAACTGATCGAGCAGTACGCTGGCGGTTCTTACGGTGAGGGCGGTTCTCCTGCGCCACTCAATATGATCGAGTTGGCCGTCAATATCTACCAGCGGCAACTGGTAAGTCAGAGCCCGAGCGTCATCATTACGTCGCCCGTGGCAGCACTGCGCCCAGCGTCGGCGGAACTGGAACTGGCAACCAACCACCTGATCCAAAAGCAGATCGACCTTGGTCAAGCGCTGAACGAGGTAGTGGTCGATGCCATGTTCACGATCGGAATCATGAAGGTGGGCGAGACCGAGGCAGAGCACGCCAACATGATGGGGTTCCGCCACGACGGGAGCCAGCCCTACGCAGACGCGTTGTCGTTTGTGGACTGGGTGCATGACGCCAACGCAACTCGATACGAGCAGGTTGACTACGCTGGGCACCGATTCGCTGCACCATTGGATATGGTCCTCGACAGCCCGATCTACGACAAGAAGGCAAAGATAGCACTCGAGTCCTACGCAAGGGAAGGTGAGGCCGTTAGGAATGATCTTGACGACATTCCCGCTCAGTACGGGACCGTTAATAGCGGCGTATCAAGCGAGTTCCGCCAGAAGCTATGGTTGTGGGAGATATGGTTACCCGGTGACGACATTATCGTCACGTATGCGGACGGCCTTGACGCCAAGCCGTTGTGGGTGCGTGAGAACACTGGCAAGGAAACCGGGCCGTTCAAGATACTGGGCTATTCGTCGGTGCCATCCAGTATCGTCCCGCTCGCACCGGCAATGATCTGGGAGGATATGGGCGATCTGATCAACAGGTTAATGATCAAGGTCGGCCAGCAGGCAGACAGGCAGAAGACAGTTCTGGCAGCGCAGAACCGTGCAGCGAATGCCGTCGAGGCGATCATGAACACTCCGGACGGACATACGGTCCTGACGGACATGGACCCGGCGCTCATACGGGAAATGCGGACCGGCGGGGTAGATCCAAACCTCCTGACCACACTGCTACAGTTCAAGCAACTCTTCTCCTACGCAGCAGGGAACCTTGACTCTCTCGGCGGTCTTGGCTCTCAGTCGCAGACGCTAGGCCAGGATAAACTACTCAGCCAGTCGGCAAGCGAGCGGCTGGCGAGTATGCAGAGCAGGACGGTGAAGTTCACCAAGGAGGTCGTTGAGGATCTTGCCTGGTACATGTGGCATAACGACACGGTCGATATCCCGATCCAAAAGAAGCTCACCCGAACAATCACACGCGACGTGCGATGGACGTCGGCGAGCAGGCGCGGTTCGATATTCGACTACAACTTCGAGGTATCCCCGCACAGTCTCAATGAGCAGTCGCCACAGGAACGCATGAACGTCATCATGCAGATTGTCAGCCAGGTCGTCATGCCGATGATGCCAGCACTCCAGGAAGCAGGTGCATCGTTCGACATAATCAGGTTCCTCGAATTGATTGCCAAGCTATCAAACGTCGATGAACTGTCCGAGTTGATCCGCAACGAAGAGGGGCGGCAACTGAACGAGCCTCGGCAGGGGTCGAGTAGCTCTAAGCCGTCGGTCACGGACAGGACCTACCGGAGAGTAGGGGAGCCGTCGCAGACGCCAGAGCAGAAGGTTGAGCAGCAGTTGTCCAACCCAATGGCCAACATGCAATCGCAAGGGCAGCAGTCACAAGGCCAGTATCCAGGACAGACCGCATGAGGTTTGTAATCCCCATCGCAGTGCATAATGCAGTTGTCGACCACGGCGGTCAGCAGCGATGGAACTCGTATCTCGTCTCACAAGTGCTATCACACGGAATGGACCCAGCCAGTTTCTTCGACGTCCAGAGGGAAGGGGACGACATAGTCGTTAGCCAGCACACGGAGACAGACAATGAAGCCGATACGATTCAGGGAGTCGCCTGACGAGGCGGAGCGGGAGTACCTCTACAAAGTCCGCGACACCGGAGAAACCGTCGGTGTCCTCATGACCATTGACGAATTGATGGAGCGAGAGTCAAGCGGTTTTCTTACCCTCCCAGACGGCCGTGAAGCCAAGAGGGCCATCATCGACGAGGCTGAGAAGGACGGCCTTATCCCGAAGTCAGACCACGTCAGAACGCGCGCAAAGTGGCCAATGGTCTCCTATTCGTCGGGTGTAAACCCGGATCAAGCCGACGAATTGCGGGAGTTCTGGAGGGAGCATGACGTGCGAGGATGCGAGGTCGCGCCCAACGGAGATGTGATCTATGCCGACCGTGCGGCCCGGCGATCAGACCATCAGGCTCGCGGTCTTTACGACCGAAGCGGCGGGTACGGCGATGCCATGCCGAAGAACCTATGACCGATTGACGTAGCCGAAACAGGCGGTACATACTCGAATAGGCCCCCTGTGGGGGTGTAAGCACTAGCACACGGAGTTGAAGAATGACCAAGTCGGAACTACAGCAAGAATCGGACAGCGCGTTTAACGACGGCGAAGAGTTCTCCGATATTACAGACGAACTAGCGGCCGAACGAGCCAGCGATCGCGCGCCAGACAGCGGAGAGATTGCATTTGCCGACTCGGACGACGATCCGATGCTCGACACGCACGAGGGCGACGAGACCGTTGATCTGACCGGCCAGCAAGGCGAGCCTCGCCGCCGGCCGACCAAGGACTTCGCCGCCGACGATGACCAGGGCGGACAGGGCGGACAGGGCGGGGACGTCGAGCCAGAGCCACAGGACGCACCCTTCGACGACGCGATACTGGCTCGGGCGGAGCAGTACGGAATTCCGAGGGACCAGGTATCTCAGCAGTTTGCGAACGCTGACCAGCTCGACGCGGCCATGACCTTCATGGACCAGCGGGCATTTCAGCAGTACCAAAACCAGCAACAGTACCAGCAGTACCAGCAACAGCAATACGAACAGCAGCAGTACGCACGACAGCAGCAACAACAGTACCAACAGCAACAATACGCACAACAGCAACCACCGGCCGGCGTGACAAACCCGCAGGGCCAACAGGTTGCAGGTGATGGTCAGCAGCAGGATGCGTTCCAGCCGTACGAACTGCAAAGCGCAGACATGTACGACGAGGTGTTGACCACGGATCTCCAGGGTATGCAGGGGCATCTTTTGGGGATTATCCAACAGCAGAGACAGATGTTGGATTCAGTGGGAAGCAAGGTTGCTTACCACGAACAGTTGATGCAGCAGCAATACCAGCATCAACTGAACGAACGTGCCGCAAGGGAGTTTGAGGAGTTCGAGGGGTTCGTTACTAGCGACCTCGGTGAAGACTGGTCGGACGTGTTTGGGAATCAGGCGACAACGTCACTTGCCCCCAATTCACAGGAGATGATCAATCGCCGAGCGCTTTACGATACCGCGAACTCCATACGGCAAATGCACGCCAATGAAGGACGCAATGTGTCCGTTAAGGCGGTGATGCCGAGCGCCCTGAAGTTGGCGTTTCCAACCCGATCTGAAACAGCCCGTAGTTGGGGTCAACCACGAGACGCAAACGGACGATTCACAGCGCGACCAACTCGACGGAAGCGAGCACCGGCCACAAACGGCCGAGCGCGAGCACTGGCGAGAGCAGACGCGTACTTCAAGAAGCGTGGATTTGACGTTGACGTCGCCGAGGAAGACTTCTCCGACGGCGTGTAATACAGGAGGTGGCTCATGGCTACCTTAGAAGCAACAGATATTGCCGATCTCGTAGCATCAACGCTACGCGACCTTGGACGTCTGCGATTCCAGCAGATCGCCCAGGAATTGCAGGACTACGAAGTGTTTACCAAGTGGTTCCGCAAGGACAAGGTGGCGTTCGATTCCGGCGTAGGAATCCAACGTACCCTCATGACGAAACTGTCTGGTTCGGCGTCGTACGTCGGACTGCTCGAAGAGGATCAGGTCAACATCCCTGACCTTCTCGAGCAACTGACCCTCAACTGGCGGCATGCGCAAACCTCATGGGCGTTCATCTACCAAGAGACGCTCATGAACCGCGGACGAGCGATGATCCTAAACGTCATCGAACCTCGGCGTGCCGATGCCATGTTGAACCTGGTCCAGATCCTTGAGGACTACGCGTGGGCATCCCCGCCGGTCAACGATAAGAAGTTGCCGATGGGCATCCCGTACTGGGTCGTCAAGAATGCGACCACTGGCTTCAATGGCGGCCTCCCAGGCTCCCATACGACAGTGGCCGGAATTGATGTGTCAACGACAACCAAGTTCAAGAACTACACGGCTCAGTATGCGGCCGTGACGAAGGCGGACTTGGTCTCGAAGCTGCGTACAGCACATCGCAAGACCCGGTTCAAGTCCCCGATCAGTATTCGCGACTACCGCGAAGGGCGTGGGGACAGGTACCGCCTTTACGTCAACGAGTCCACGATCTCGTCGATCGAGGATGTTGGTGAGGCGCAGAACGAGAACCTCGGGCGAGATATCGCATCGCTCGACAACACGATTGTGTTCCGTAATCACCCGATCCTTTGGGTGCCGAAACTCGACTCGGACACGCAGAACCCGATCTACATGATCGACCATAGTTCGTTCATGCCGATCTGCCTGCGTGGGGACTATCTCCGTGAGAGTCCGGCCGACAAGGCTCCGAACAACCACAACGTGTTCCAGTTCTTCGTCGACTTGTCGCACAACTACCTGTGCTTCGATCGGCGACGAAATAGCGTTGTGGCAACAGCGTAAGCCTTTGGGAAAGAGCACCTTTATCCCAGCGCGGGGTGCCGAATAAATACCGTGTGAAAAGGTCACGGCGGGGGGCCGTGCGACCCATCGTGGTATGTTCCACGTAAACGGCTGTTCCGCAGCCAATGACCATCGGGGGGTGGTCACTTTACTTTTCTTCAAAGGGTTTGAGACATGACGAATGTAACACGCTATGCCGGGTTCTCTGGCGGTCCTTCGGCTGCCCTGTGGAAGCGGCAAGCTCCGATGAACGGCCAGGTCTTCAACGACCGGAACTTCGGCTGGGGGGTCTTTGATGATTTCCTTGACCTGTTCGCGACCGCCAATCGGTACACGCTTACCGAGGGTGATGCCGCCGCATCAATCGGCCTGATCGCAACCGAGGTCGGTGGTGTGCTCCGCATGACCACTGGTGCGGTTGACAACAACGAGGCCAACATCATCAGCGGCATCAACGAGGGTGTTCTCGGAAAGATCAACACTGGCACCGGCAAGGTGTGGTTCGAGTGCAAGTGGCGCCCGAGCAGTGTCACTGACAATGCGGCCGGGTACTTGATCGGACTTGCCGAGGAAGGGTCTGGTGGTGCGAATCTCCAGGCGGATAACACCGGCGTTGTGGCCGACAAGGACTTCGTTGGGTTCAGTGTTGTGCAGGCGGATGGCAACGCGCTGACCGGCATTCACAACACGTCCGGCGGTGGCGGGGTCACGACCCTGATCTCATCGGCAGCGGTCCCGGTGGCCGATACGTGGATTCGGACCGGGTTCTATTTCGACGGCCTGACGACCACCACGTTCTACGTGGACGGTGTTGCGCTTAGCACGACGGTCGAATACGACGCAACGAACTTCCCGAACGGGGAGGAACTTGCGTTTGTCGCCGGCGTGAAGACGGGCTCGGCAACGAGTATCAACTTGGACATCGACTGGTGGGCTTTTGCACAAGAGGCCGCCTAGTTGTTGTGTGCTGGTGTCTGGCGGCGGGCTGGGCTTCCATAACGGTCCAGTCCGTCGCCGCTCCTGCCAGCACAAGAGACATCAGCACGAGGAATACCATGGCACGCAGTTTCTACGATGAATACGAGATCCCAGAGGAGCACGAGGCCGTGATGCGGACAATGTGCCGCACGGAGGCTGGCGATCCACTCCCAGACAAGGTTCGGCGAAAGTACATCTTCGTGCGGTGGCACGCTGATGCGGCGAACATCCACCTGAGCACGAGCGACCTGCTGTTCATTGTCACCGAGTCACGATACCGAGCAGGCGTACCGAAACCAGAGCCGGACGACGTAGTCACGGCCTGGAAGGCGGGAGCCCTTACACACGGAGCGGACGTCGAGTGCAAGTGGCGGAACGGGACGCGGAAGGGAGTTATCCTTGGCGTGACGCCTGACAGACACGCCATTGTGAGATTCAACGGAGAACCGGACGAGAGGAAGATGGTTCCGTCCGAGGTCACGGCGGTTGTCGAGGAGACAGTAGGCGCATAACCGAAAGCGGGGGACTAGCACATGCGAAGGACATTCTATCCGGTAGTCGCCATCGTACTGGCACTCTGCCAGATCGCGGCGGCCCAGATCAAGGTCGAGAAGACCTATAAGCCGTACAGCCCAATTGTCGCTTCCCTGGCGAGTAGCATAGCGCCGGAGGGAGCCAAAGTGCGTGGATCGTGGACGGTAGCGAATGGTTCCTTTATCCTGGGCGCCGAACCCTCCACGATCCATATCTGGGCTGGCCCTGGTCCGCACGAAATTCGCGCATTTGGAATATGGGTGCTGACTAAGGATGTCGCTATCGGGGAAACCACAATCCAAGAGCTAGTCGATTTTGGTCAATACGAT
>CAYXGR010000041.1:5208-14821 GCA_964464525.1 uncultured Planctomycetaceae bacterium | reverse complement strand
CAATCGGTGAAACGGATTTTTCGGACGGAATGTCCGATGGATGCGAAGATTCGGACGGAATGTCCGATGGATGCGAAGATAGAGACACATGGCCAAGCGTTACACATTTCGATTCGAGACATTGCTGAGGCTTCGCCGTCAGCGTGAGGACGAGGAGAAACGCGTCGTGGCCGCGCGTCTGCAGGAGATTCGACGTCTTGAAGAACGCCAGCGAGCCCTGCTGGGTCGGATCGATGATCAGACTCGGTTGACGCGCAGGGCGCTTTGTGATGCATCTGTCGACATCGATCGGCTGAAGATCGGCCGCCATTGGATCACGCGCCTGCGCCGTGGTGTTCTCGAGGCCGAGGCCGAGATTTCGACGAACAAGGCCATACTCTCACAGGAACGGCTCCGGCTCATCGATGCCTCCAAGCAGGCGAAGGTATTGTCGCGTCTGAAGGAGCGGCGACTGGATCGTTATCGTGCGGAGCAACAGCGGCTGGACCAGGCCGAATCGGATGAGATCAACACGCTGAGATTCACCCATGTCATGGCCACCGACGGAGGGCAACGGGCATGAGGCGGCTGTGGAAGGTGATTTCATTCATGTCGGTGCTAAACATGCTCGCGTTGGGGGGCATGTTGGGGTACGCGTGGAACCAGGGGTGTCTGGAGCCGGCGCGCGTTCGTGAGGCGATTGGTATTTTGAAGGGGGAGGTGGCCGAGCCGGCTGTTGAAGCTTCGGAAGAAGTGGGAGAAGAACCCGAATCGGGACAAAAAGTGGGCGACCGGTTACGGCGCAACGCCGAATCCGAGGAGCAGTATCGCATCGAGTTCGCCCGTCGGGAACGTGAGATCCGGGACGGTTGGGCCCAGTTGGAAGCGCAACAACTGATCCTGCTCCGAACGAAAGATGAATTCGAAACCGAGAAGAAGCGTTACGAAGCCCAGCGCGAGACGCTGGCGAAACAGGCGGGTGACAGCGGGTTGCAAAAGGAGTTGGAAACCCTCTCCGGCATCCCGCCCAAGACTGCGAAGGAATTGCTCCAGGCCAAGAAAGATGCCGATGTCGCACGCATCTTTATGGCCATGGATCAGCGAAAACTGAACAAGATCGTCAAGCAGTGCAAGAACAGCGAGGATCGTCTGTGGATCGGACGAATCATGGAGACACTCAATGATAGCAAAACACCTTAGGCGGAGGTCCTGGGGGTGGGCTATTCCTGATTGCAAGGAGCCTGTCCGATGGGGCCACACCAATTGTTGGCGGATTTTAGTCGGCCTATAGATGCCGGCATCAAGACGACGCCGGAATCGGGAAACGAGAAAACTTCCGGTCGGTTTAACACCTATCTCGATGAGGCTCGGTCTGCCCGTCCGGCGGATCGATCCGATGAAACACCCGAGTCGACGGACACTCATGACGAGGATGCTTCGGGTGTTGATGAAAAGAAGTCAAACGTCGATGACGACGCGCCGAAGGATACACCCGTCGCCTCGGAGGCTGCGCCCGAATCGATCGTTATCACTCAGCCCGTGCTCGACCTCGTCGCGACGAATGTTGAAGCCCCACTGATACCCATAGCGGTAGAAGGAAGCGCAGGGGGTGACGGATCGGTTGTCAATACCGATGGTGCATCGACGCGTGCGCGTGCTCCATCCGCGGACCCAACCATTACACCGGCGACCGACGGATCCGATCAGCCCCGTCAAGCCGGTCGCCAGGTTACGGAGTCGATCAGCGTCGCCCGGGGCAAGTCGCCCCCGACGGCTCAACAGTCGGACCCCACCGCTGCTCGCACCGCGGAGTCGGCCCTGGCCAAACAGGATGATGCCCAGGCCTCGACTGGCCGGGATGGGCGGCCTGATTCAGCGCCACAAGCCCCTCAAAAGGATGAGATTCAACCCGCATCCGAGCAATCGAGTCGTGCGAATCAGCCGACCGTCAACAAGGATCCCTCCGCCACG
Organism: uncultured Planctomycetaceae bacterium; assembly: GCA_964464525.1. Lineage (GTDB taxonomy): Bacteria > Planctomycetota > Phycisphaerae > UBA1845 > UTPLA1 > CAYXGR01. The sequence continues at coordinate 12,871 of CAYXGR010000041.1, read as the reverse complement.
ATCGATCGAGCCGAGGCGGCTCAACCGGTTGCGGAACCGGCGAATCGACGGACTGAGCCGGGCGTTGAGCATGATCCCATCATCCCGCACGAATCCATTCAACAGCGCAAGGTAAAGGCCTCGATCGAGGATCGACGCGAAGGTGATTCCGGTGAACGACATGCGGAGGGTGACAAGAAGGAAGCGAAGACCCGTGGGCCACGGCTTGTTGCATCCCGAGGGGAGGCTCAACCGAAAATCAAATCGGATCATATCTTGCACTCATTGAAGACTGCAACGGTGCGGACCGGGCATGGTGATGGGGCCGCTGCCTCGATCGCGCGTCTTCTGGTGACGCCGCCGACCTCGGCATCGTCCAGTTCCGATTCCGGACCTCAGGGCGTGAATGCGATCTCTCAGGCGGTCGGGGGGACACCCGGTGATGCTCCCTCATCTCCGGCCAATCTTGTGGGCGATCTGCTCGCCTCGCGTGCCGAGGGGAATGACGCGATCGAGGGGGTTGCACGCATGTTGAACACGGGACGTGGATCGGGTCGCTATCAAGCCACGATGCAACTGGACCCGCCGGATCTCGGACAGCTCCGGGTACAGGTTCGTATGCACCAACAGGCCATGACGCTCCATGTGCAGGCCGAATCGCATTCCGTTGCCCGGATGATTGAATCCCGCTTGTCCGATCTTCGCGAGGCCCTCGGGACACACGGGATCCGGATCGATCGCGCCGATGTCGTGGTGCGAACACCCGATACCGCCGAGGCCGAGACGCAGCAGTCTCAGCATCACACCCCGAGAGACCGTGGCGATGGGAGTCATGGCGGCGCGCAGAGTGATTTCTCCAATTCTTCGGAAGGAAGTGCGTCGCGAACGCCGGATGATCATGCATTCGGGTACGAGCAGTCCTCGGACCACGACCGGGATTCGGTTGATCCCCGAGTCGCGTCCAATACCGATGCGGATGGCTCAGACGCATCCGGGTTATCGAATCGAACACAGAGTGGTTCGCGATCGGTCGATCTCGTGGCATAGATTGATCGAACGCATCCAAGCGATAATAGACGAAAGGCTTACGAATGGATACCTCAACGATTACGGCGGAGACCTCCTCAACGATCGCGGCCCAACGGGCCAATACCGTCGGCTTTTCTGATCTGAACAGCGAGGATTTCTTTTCCCTGTTGATTGCGGAACTCCAATCCCAGGATCCGTTGAATCCGCAGGACAATCAGCAACTCCTGAACCAGATGTCGAGTATTCGACAGATGGAACAGAACGCGACGTTGACGTCGACGCTGGAATCCCTGGCGGGCGAACAGCGTTTCGGTGCGACTGCCGGCCTGATCGGCCATTATGTGCTTGGCACCGTGGCCGACCAATCGGGCCAACCCGTCGACGTGGAGGGCGTTGTGATCGGCGTCCGGTTCGAACAGGACGGAGACGCGATTCTCGAATTGCACAACGGTCATAGCGTACCCGCGAGCAAGGTTCGCGAAGTGACGCTGGTTGAAAACCTGCCGCCTGACCTCCTCGCCCAGCTCGAGGCGGAACTGGCGGCGCTCGGCGGCGGCACGGATGAGCCGGACGCGCCACCGGATGATCCCGATGCTCCACCCGATGATCCGCCCGGCGACGGGGGTGAACCCGCGGGCGGCGGCGGGGCCGGTCGGCGCATCATCCCAGACACGACGCCTCCGAAGACGGCGGTCGGAAGATATGGACGCGAGGTGGCCGATCGCGTGAACATCGTCGCCGAATTGCTCGACGGATTGGTCTCGCCGGGTATCGGTGTCGGTGTTGGTAATTGAGCACCGCCGTGAAAGAAGGGGCCGAAGTCCGGCTTCGCGAAGTATTCGCATAGGGATTGAGTTGAACGACAAGAATAACCATCGCCTGATTCAAAACTGGAGACGATGAACCATGGGTCTTACATCCGCACTGTTTACAGGATTGTCGGGATTGAATTCCAGCCAGTTTCGACTGGACATCATCGGCGACAACATCGCCAACATCAACACGAACGGGTTCAAAAGTTCGCGCACACTCTTTCAAACGCAGTTTGCGAGGACGTTGAGTTCCGGCACGAAACCAGCCGGCAATCAGGGCGGAACGAATCCGGTCCAGATCGGACTTGGCTCCACCATTGGGGCGATTCAACGCTCGTTCCTGCCGGGTTCGATCGAAACCACGGGTGTTCCCAGCGATCTCGCGATAGAAGGGGATGGATTCTTCGTCCTGCGCACGCCCGAGAATGAAAACGTCTTTTCACGAGATGGGGCCTTTTCACTCAGCGCCGACAACCGGCTGATTTCATCGGATGGGTTCTTCGTTCAGGGTTTCGGGATCAACGACACCTTTCAACTCATCCCCGGCGCCGTCACAGACATCACCATCCCCGTCGGAACACTGACCACGGCCCAGGCGACCTCGTCGGCCCAGCTCGATGGCACCCTGAACTCCAGTGCCACTCAGGTTGTCGCGACACAGGGCACGATTCTTCGGTCGGAAATCCTGTATGACGCGACATCGGGGGTTGCGTTGACAAATGTCACCGGTCCCGGCACCCTGCTGACCAACGTCAGAAACACCGCCGGTCCGGGCGCGGCTATCCTCAGCACCGGGGACGTGATCACCATCAACGGCATCAAACGCGGGGGCCGTGACATACCCGCCGAGTCCTTCACCGTCGGAACCACGGGAACCACCATCGGCGATTTTCTGAGCTGGTTCGACACAGTCTCCGGCATCGATACGACCGCCGGGGTTGCCGGCAACCCCGGCACCGGAGTCACGGCCGATGGCCGACTTGAATTGAGAGGCAACGCGGGAACCGAAAACGCCCTTTCCATTCAGCCTGGTTCTTTGATCAGCAACGGGGCCACCCAGATCCCGTTCTCGTTCACCGAGTCCCAGGCCGCCAACGGCGAAAGCACCCACACCAGCTTCGTCGTCTTTGACAGTCTCGGCACGCCGATGACTGTTGACCTGACTATGGTTCTGGAGGCCCGGACGACTGCGAACGCCACCTGGCGGTTCTATGCCAACTCGGTGGACGATTCCGATCTCGACTTTACCATCGGCACCGGCACACTCCAGTTCGACGGCAACGGCCAGTTTATCTCCTCACCGCAGAATGGTGTGGTCATCAACCGTGTGAATACCGGGGCCATCGATCCCCAGGCGATCTCGTTTGACTTCTCCAATCTCAACGGTCTGTCGACGACCGGCGGATCGGCCGTGGTAATGAGCTTTCAGAACGGATTCTCCACCGGAACCCTCCTCGATTTTAATATTGGTCAAGACGGGGTCATCTCAGGCACCTTCAGTAACGGACTGAACAAAACGATCGGGCAGGTCGGCATGGCCACCTTTGCCAATCCCGCCGGTCTGCTGGCCCGATCGAACAATGTTTATTTCGTCGGTCCGAACAGCGGCGAGGCCCGGATTACAGCGCCGCTCACACTGGGGGCGGGGAAGATCAGTTCGGGTTCATTGGAGCTGAGCAACGTCGATCTGTCACGAGAGTTTATTAATCTGATCACCTCGTCGACGGCGTTTTCGGCGGCCAGCCGAGTGGTGTCGACGTCGGATCAGATGTTACAGGAACTGCTCCTCGTAGCGCGGCGATAGTCTGCATGTAAAACCCAGGGGAGCATCGGCGTCGCGCCGGTGCGTTGTTGTTGTTCTTGTTTTTGTTGTTGTTGTTGTTTATCGAATGGGAACCATCGGCGTCTCGCCGGTTGCAGCTTGTGTAGCGTCCGCCATTCGGACCACGCGTACACATGTCCAATTGGCCCAATCCCGGCGATGACGGTCCTTGCAACACTCGGAAATGCCATGATTACCGTGACACGTCTCAACGGTAAGGAATTCGTCGTGAACGCCGAGCTGATCAAGCTGCTCGAATCCACGCCGGATACCATGATCACGCTTCTCAACGGCGAGCGCCTATTGGTGAAGGAATCATTGGAAGAGGTTGTGAAGAGGGCTGTGGAGTATGGGCGCAGTCTTCGCGCGTTTGCGGGCTGATGATCGGCATGAATTGCGCTCTTGGCGCAATAGTGGTTGATCAACCGCAATTCCGGCCCCCGGAGCGGGTGGAGCAGGCGCCGATTTCGACCGATAAGAGTGTGTGGACGTTCGCGAGAAGTAGGATGATACGCGCGGGCGGAATGGATACACGATGGCCGACGACGCGAAAAATAAAGAAGACGCCGCAGGTGAAGACGCGGCACCCGAGAAGCCTCGGAAGAAGTCGATGGGTACGATTGGCATCTTCGGCGGGGTGATGCTCGTTGAGGGGTTGGCCCTGTTCTTCGCGATGAAGTGGTTTTTCGGAACGGATGCCGATCCGACCATGGGGATGATGGAGGAATTGACGGTCACAACGCAACCGTTCGCGGAGAGTAAAGAATTGGAACTTGCCCATGTTCGCGTCCAGAACGATCAGGGCGATCGGACGATCCTGTACAGCGTCACAGTGACCGTTCGGATTCATCACGACAACGAGCAGATGGTCAGCGACTTTATGACGAATCGCAGCGCCACGATCAACGATGTCATCAGTCGGATCATCCGCAGTGCCAATCCCGAACATCTCGCAGAGCCGGGATTAGAGACACTCAAACGCAAGGTTGGCTTTGAGGTCGGCTCCCTGTTGGGCGACGACACGGTGATCGAACAGGTATTGATACCGGAGTTCACACCTTTGCCGACGGGTTTTTGATCGGTTGCACGCCGATCGTGGTTTGAAAAAAGCGTGCGATTGATCGCAACCACTGACGCGCCTGCACGCGGATTGTTGTGAATGATTGTCATAGTCGCAATAGGCATGGATGCCGATACGTTGCCACGGAAGGTAAGACGACATGGCCGGGGAAAACCCCAATACGCCTGAAGACATGTCCCAGGACGACATAGACGCCGCCTTGTCGGCCGCGAACGGTGCGTCGGACGAGGGGGCTGCGTCCGAATCGACGCCCGAACCGGAGGGTGTCGCGGCGGATGCATCCCAACCCGCCGCTGCCGAAACCGATTCCACATCGCCGGAGGAATCACAGACTTCCGGCGAGATTTCCCAGGAGGATATCGATGCGGCCCTGGCTGCCGCGACCGATGCCTCGGAATCCGGAGAGACCGACGCGGGTGCGGAGACGGATTCGGCCGTCCCGTCGGATGGCGGCCTCGACTCATCAGGGGGCGCGTTCAGTCAGGACGACATCGACGCCGCGCTAGCCGAGGCCGCGGGTGGCGAAACTGAAGCGACTGAAGCGACCGAATCGAGTGAACCCGCTCTTGAGACGGTGAATGCCGACGGCTCCCCCAAACTGGATTCTCAGGGGCGACCCTTCGATGAAGCCGCGGCGATGATGGAGGCCGCGATTGCCGAGGAGCGTGCTGCGGCCGAGGCGGCCAAGGCGGCGCAACCCGTTTCGAGTGAACCTGCACCTCCGCAGGAACTGCCTCCTCCCCCGGCTGGCACGGTCCCGCTTGAACTGCCCGATTTCTCGAGTGATGGGGCCATGTCTGCTGACGCCATGGGAATCGCCCTGCTGAACAATGTGAATCTCGACGTCAAGATCGAACTTGGTCGCGCGGACATGTACATCGAGGATGTCCTCAAACTGGGCGAGGGCTCGGTGGTCGAACTCGACAAACTCGCGGGGGATCCGGTGGATGTCCTTGTCAATGATCGCCTGGTCGCGCGAGGTGAGGTATTGGTGTTGAACGACAGTTTCTGTGTGCGGATCAGTGAGATTCTGGTTGGACCCGATGCGGCGCTGGCGCCGGCGCCGGCGTGTTCGTGTTAGGGATGAAGGCCGAACCATGAGCTTGAAGCGTGTATCAAAATCGAATGGGACATCCGAATCCCATGCGGGATCGGTCTCCAACCAGTCTGGTGCTGCCGTACGAAAAACCGGTCTCAGCGCTTGGTTTCGGCTCGGGAGGATCGTGTTTCTGGTCGTGATGATCGTCGGCATATCGGCCGCGCATGGAGAACCGAAACCCTCTCGTATGGAAACACCCACTGAGGGTAGCACTGAGGGTAGCACTCAGGCTGGCGATTCGAATCCTGTTTCGGCGTGGCTTGATAAGACGGTTACGGCCAGCGAGACGGTTGCAGCCAGCGAGACGGTTACAACGGCGAAACCGAAGGCTTCCCATACCCTCCAACGTCGCGAAGCAAGGGATGGGAAGCGTGTTGCTCCCAACAATCATCGTTCCGCGTCCACGGTCGACATGTTCGACATGGTCTGGCCGTTGGGTATCGTTCTGGTTCTCGTCAGCTTGTGTGTCTGGGGTCTGCGGAAATGGATGCCCAAGTCGGTCCGCTTTGGCGGCGGGGACACGATCCGCATCCTCTCCCGAAAGTATCTCTCCGGGAAGCAGAGCCTTTGCCTGGCGCGGATCGGCCGGCGTGTGGTTCTGATCGGTGTGACGCCGGATCGGATCAGCGCGATCAGCGAGATCACCGAGCCGGAAGAGGTCGCCTCTTTGGTGGCCGCGGTCGAACGGGGGCGACCGGATTCATTCACTTCGACATTCAACAATATGTCGGACCAGGAACTGGCCGACGAGGCGGAAGGTCGCGACTTGGATGATCCGATCGAGGAAGAAGCCGCGGTTTCATCCCATCAGCTTGCGCGTACGGGTCGGGAAATGCGGGAATTAGTCAACCGTGTGCGCGCCTTGTCAACGAGTAGTCAAACGCCGGCGGAGTCGGCGTCTCGGCTTGCCACCCGCTCCTGAAGCGAGCGAGGGTGCAGCCGCGAAGATGCGCAAAGGAGTTGCGCGATGTCAAACGCGCGTCAACGTGTCCGTTGGTGGGCATCCAGGCTGCTGATCGTATGCGGGGCATTTTGCGTCGTCGTCGTGGCCGATTCGCCCGCGCGGGCCCAGGTCGCCGCCAATCGTGGGCGTGCGATTGACAATCCGCTTGGGATGCCGGATCTGAGCGCGATCGCGCCGCCGGCCAAAGACGCCGAAGGCGTCAGCGCGTCGCTCAAGATTCTCGTCCTGCTGACCGTCCTTTCCCTGGCCCCCTCGATCCTGATCATGATGACCAGCTTCACGCGCATTCTCGTGGTGCTGGCCCTGCTGCGTCAGGCGATCGGGACACAGCAGCTCCCGCCCGGGCAGGTGCTGACCGGCATGGCGCTGATTTTGACGATGCTCGTCATGGCGCCCACATGGAACAAGATCAAGACCGACGCGGTTGATCCCTATCTTGATGGGGGAATGGGACAGGCACGGGCCTTCGAGGCCGGCGTCGCTCCGCTGCGCGATTTCATGTTCGGACAGATCGAGAGCGCCGAAAACGAGGAACATATCTATATGTTCGTCGAATATGTGCGTGGAGATTTGCCCGATGGAGCGCAACTCGATCACGACGATGTCGCGATGACGGAACTCATCCCCGCGTTTGTCCTGAGCGAGTTGAAGACGGCGTTTGTGATGGGGTTCAAGATCTATCTGCCCTTTCTGGTGATCGACATGGTGATCGCGTCGATCCTGATCAGCATGGGGATGATGATGTTGCCGCCGGTGCTGATATCGTTGCCTTTCAAGTTGATGTTGTTCGTGTTGGCGGATGGCTGGGGAATGGTGGTTGGATCGTTGTTGAACAGTTTCGTATGAGTGGCATGTGTGCCACGTTGTAGGGTGGGCA
>CAYXGR010000041.1:0-5108 GCA_964464525.1 uncultured Planctomycetaceae bacterium | reverse complement strand
GCCGCGGTGGATATGAGTCGCGAGGCCCTGATGACGGCCCTGATCCTGGCGGGGCCCATCATGGCCATCGGCATGATCGTCGGACTCGCTATCAGCATCTTTCAGGCGGTGACTCAGCTTCAGGAACAGACGTTGACGTTCGTCCCGAAGATCGTCGGGATGGGCGCCGCGGCCGCGTTTTTCATGCCCTGGCTGGCCGCGCGGCTGGTCGAATACACGAACGGTCTTTGGAGTGTGATGTAATGTCGCGCGGCGCGGCTCAAGCTGCCTGCTGGGGATGTGAACGAAAACTCGGATGGAACTGATGCGCTATGCCGCTGGAATTGATGCGATTCGACATGCTGATGCCCGCCTTCGCGCTGGTGCTGGCCCGCGTCGCCGGGCTGGTTCTGGCGGTGCCGATGCTCTCCAGTCGGCAGATTCCCCGGATCATCAAGCTCTGGCTGGTGGTGACGCTGTCGCTCATGGCCTTTCCAGTCGTGACGCCCTATCTGCCGACCTCGCTGTCGTTCGGACAGGCGGCTGTTGGCATGATGGGCGAGTTCATCATCGGCGAAATCCTCGGCATCGGGGCCGGCATGGTTTTCTTCGCCGCGCAGCTCGCGGGGAAGATGATCAGCCATCAGTCGGGCATGGCCCTCGGCACGGTCTTCAACCCCGTCTTCGAATCTCAATCGACGGTGCTGGATCAGCTCTGGTTTTTCACCATCCTGATGATGTTCCTGGCGCTGCGTGGACACATCGCCGTCGTCACCGTCCTGATCGACAGCTTCAAGACTTTGCCACCGTTGAGTGTGTATTTCGACAAGGCCCTGGGGGAATTTCTGATTACCATCCTTCGGAACATGTTCGAACTCGGCTTGCGGTTGGGCGGTCCGGCCATCCTGGCCCTGCTTCTCACCTCGCTCATCCTGGGCTTTCTCACGAAGACCATGCCGCAGTTGAACATCCTCTCCGTGGGATTCAGCTTCAAAATTGTCACGGCCCTGTTTGTGATGGGACTGACACTTCCGTTTTCCCAGGAATGGGTTTCCGACAGCTTGTTTGACGGCCTCGATTATGTCGGGCTGGTGTTCGAGGATCTTTCGGAGTCAGTGATTCATGGCGGATGATGCCGGAGAAAAATCAGAAGCCCCAACACCCAAGCGTCGACAGGAAGCGCGAGAGAAGGGTCAAGTCGCCAAGAGCAACGACTTCAGCGCGGCGCTCCTGTTGTTCGGGGGTTTGTTGGCCCTTCGGATGAACGGTCCCCGGCTGATGGAAGCCCTGCTCGATGCGATGCGGCGGAATCTCACCATCCCCGATCCGTCGGCGGCCTCCCATATCGACGTGGTTACACTCGTGTATACGGCGGGGATGTTCGTGCTGACAGCCGCCGGGCCGATCATGGTCGCGGTGCTCGTCGTTGCGCTGTTTGCGAACCTGCTTCAGGTCGGCTTTTTCCTGACGAGTCATCCGCTGATCCCGAAACTCGACAAGCTCAATCCGATCAACGGCATCTCCCGCCTCTTCAGCGCACGCACCTTCGTCCAACTGGCGATGAATCTGCTCAAACTGATACTCGTCGTGATCATTGCCGCTGTCGCGATCCGGAGCCGGGTGGATATGGTGATGCTGGCGCTGGCGGTTGAAGGGTGGGTGCGCGTCATTTTATTGTCGACGGTGTTGTATGAGGTCGGCCTGATGCTCGCGGGGGCCTTGTTGGTGGTAGCCCTGATCGACTTCGCCTGGCAGCGATACAAGTTCGAACGCGATCTGCGTATGACGAAGCAGGAGGTGAAGGAGGAGCTTCGCCGTATGGACGGCGATCCGGTTCTGAAGCAGCGGCGACGCAAGATGCAACTCGCCGCCGCGATCCAGCGGATCAAGACCTCCGTTCCGACGGCCGATGTCGTCGTGACCAATCCGACGGAGTTGGCGATTGCCATTCGCTACGAGTCCGAGACGATGGCCGCGCCGAAAGTCGTCGCGAAGGGCGCCGGTCACCTGGCGCGGAAGATCCGCGAGATCGCGATGGTGAACGGGATTCCGATCGTCGAGCGAAAGCCGCTGGCCCGGGCACTCTACAAGATGGTTGATGTGGGCGAGGAGGTTCCGGAACGATTTTTCAAGGCGATCGCCGAGATATTGGCGTACGTCTATAAGTTGTCGGGCCGATCCGTACCCGGTCCTGTGCCGGCTCCCGCCGCCTGATGTACGACGGGACCTGCGATTGTTGACGGAATGAACGCATAATGCCGACCGAAGAATCACCCCTGTTGCGAGCCTCCGGCTTTCTGCAAAAGAATCGTGGGCTGATGTTCCCCGTGCTCGCGATGTCGCTGGTGCTGGTGATCCTCATTCCACTCCCGACCGGGGTGCTGGATTTTCTATTAATCGCCAACATCACCCTCAGCGCGATCGTCCTGCTGACGGTGATGTACATGAACGGTCCGCTCGAGTTTTCTTCGTTTCCAGCCTTGTTGCTTTCGATGACGCTGCTCCGGCTCGTTCTGAACACCGCGACCACGCGACTGATTCTGACCAATGCAGACGGCACAACCTCCGCTGCCGGCCACGTCATCGAGGAGTTCAGCGCCTTCGTCGCGGCCGGCTCGATCGCCGTGGGCGTCATCATCTTCGTCATCATCACGGTCATCCAATTCGTCGTGATCACAAAGGGAGCGACGCGGATCGCCGAAGTCGCCGCCCGTTTCACCTTGGACGCCATGCCCGGCAAGCAGATGGCCATCGACGCCGATCTGTCGGCGGGTCTGATCGAAGAGGCGGAGGCGCGTCGACGGCGTGACAACATTACGGCCGAGGCCGACTTCTATGGGGCCATGGACGGCTCCAGCAAGTTCGTCCGGGGCGACGCCATCGCGGGTATTATTATCACAATCGTTAATATATTGGGCGGCATCTATGTCGGGATGGTTGAAAAGGGCCTCCCGCTCATGGACTGCCTGGAAGTCTTCACCAAGCTGACCATCGGCGACGGGCTGGTCACGCAGATCCCCGCGTTTCTCGTCTCCATCGCCGCGGGCATGATCGTCACACGCTCCACCGCGAAGTCGAATATGGGCGAGGAATTGATCGGCCAGCTTACCTCCCGGCCGATCGCCCTGCTGATCGCCGGAGGATTCCTCGTCGTTCTGATGCTGACACCGTTGCCGACGGTCCCGCTGAGTCTGATGGCCGGCAGCGCCGGCGGCATCGGCTACCTGCTGTTCGGCAAAGACAAGAAGACGGCCACGGCCGCAGACAAGGCCAAGGCCGCCAAACCCAAGGAACCGGAAAAAATCGAGACCTGTCTCAATGTGGATGTGCTGGAATTCGAAGTCGGCTATGGCCTGATCAAGCTGGTTGACAAGAAGCAGGGCGGCGATCTTCTCGACCGCATCTACAACATCCGACGCCAGATTGCGACCGATCTCGGCATCATCGTGCCACCTATTCGAATACGCGACAACGTTCACCTCGAACCCAATCAATATGCCGTCAAGCTTCGGGGCGCCAGGATCGCCCAGGGCGATCTCATGCCCGGCCACCTCCTGGCGATCGACTCGGGGGCCGTGACAGACCCGGTCCACGGAATCGAGACGAAGGAACCGGCCTTCGGCCTTGCGGCGCTGTGGATACCGGAAAGTGAACGATCCACCGCCGAGCATCGGAACTACACGGTTGTAGAGCCAACCAGTGTGTTGGCCACACACCTGACCGAATTGATCAACGCGCATGCCGCGGAACTGCTCAGCCGGGAAGATGTCAATCGCCTGATCGACAACCTCAAGCAGCGAAGCCCCAAGCTCGTCGAGGAGCTGATCCCCGATCAGATGAAGATGGGCGAGCTTCAGGCGGTGCTGACGCTGTTGTTGCGCGAGCGCGTTCCGGTGCGCGATCTGGAAACGATTCTGGAAACGCTCGGCGACTGGATCGGCCGAACGAAGGATTCCGAGGTATTGGCAGAGTATGTGAGGAATGCCCTGGCGAGGACACTCTGCGAGCAACACGTCGACGCCGAGGGCATGATTCATGGCGTAACGCTCGATCCGGGGCTCGAGGATACGATCAACACCCACGTCGAACGGGGTGAACGAGGATCCTACCTGACGCTGCCGCCGGTTATGGCCGGCAAGATCGTCTCCGCGATCCGGTCGGAGCTGGAGTCGGCATCGGCGAAAGCGGGGGGGCAACAACCGGTTATTCTGGCCTCGCCGCAGGTGAGGCAATGGGTGAGAAAGATTATTGAAACACCGCTGCCGACGGTAGCGGTATTGGGATACAACGAAGTGGTCCGGGGCGTCAACATCCGGACCCATGGATTGGTGGCTCTAAACGATGAAGTTGAAAACGTACCAAGCCTCGTCAATGTCTGACGCTCTGGCCAAGGTCAAACGCGACCTCGGCAAAGATGCGGTCATTCTGCACACACGAACCTGCCAGCGCGGCGGTCTCCTCGGGATCGGCACACGATCCGTGTTTGAGATCACGGCCACGGCCGACAAGAAGGTCATGGCCTTCCGAAAAACGCAACGACGCGGTGAGAGTGGTTCGGTTTCCACTCAAGCCCAAGCCTCGGAACCGATCGCACCCAAACCGGCAGCGCCGGAGCCCGTCGCGCCGAATCTCGTTGCGCCGGCGTCTCCCCGGCGCAATCCCAAGCCGGAGGATGACAGCATGCGAACGCTGAACATGGAGTCCAAGCCGTCGGCACGGGTGGCCGACGATCCCGTTTTGCGTCGCGAGGTCGTTGAAATCCGATCGATGGTGCGAGATCTGCTTCGGCGGAGTGACCGTGCCGATCATCCCCGGGCGCCGGCCGAATTGATCGATACGTACACCCATCTGATCTCTCAGGATGTGCAGGACGAGCTGGCAGTGGCCCTGCTTGATCGTGTTTCGGAAAACCTGGAGCGTGCCGGCAACGATTATTGGGATGCCCAGGGGAGGCTCGTCCAGCAGGCCGACGCGACGCCCGATGTGGTTCAGACCGAACTGCTCAATGTCATCCGGGAGATGCTGCCGCCGGCCGCGCCGTTGGAATTGAAAACCACCGGTTGTCCGACCGTCGTCGCGCTGGTCGGCCCGACCGGCGTTGGCAAGACCACGACGATCGCGAAGCTCGC
>CAYXGR010000040.1:9797-14995 GCA_964464525.1 uncultured Planctomycetaceae bacterium | reverse complement strand
TCGCATGCGTCCCCGCCCCGATGAGGCCGGGGCGTGTAAGCATGGCACCCGGCACCTATATGAAAGGCGGGAAAGAAATGATGCGTAATAGAAAGGTTCGAATCGTGATGTATACAATAGCCATGGCGGGCTTGGGTGGTTTTCTGATGGATGATGCGAGCGGCAGGTGGAACCGGCTGTATGCCGCTGAAGACAACGGCCAGGCCGCGAAGACGCCGACGCGCGCTCAGATCGCCGAGAAGGACAAGTGGAACCTGGATGACATTTTTTCTGACGACGCGGCCTTCGAGGAAGGCTTTCGATCGGTCGAGGGTATGATCACGAAGATCCCCTCGCTTAAGGGCACCCTGGCCCAGTCGCCCGATCGGTTCCTCATGGCGATGAAAGTACGCGACACGTTGCTACGGGAATTCGATCGTGTTCTTTTATACGCGGGACTTTCTTATCATGAAGAGATGACGCTGAACAAACCGCTGGGCCGCTGGGAACGTGTCCAGAGCCTGGGCACGAAGGTGGGCGAAGCCGTCAGTTGGTTCATACCCGAGGTGCTCACGATTCCGGAGAATACGATCCACGAATGGATGGAGAAAAACTCGGGGATGGCCGTCTATCGGCACGCCATCGAGGATATTCTTCGGGAAAAAGAACACGTGCTCTCCTCGCGCGAGGAAGAGTTGATGGCCATGGCCGGTGATGTTCTCTCGGCGCCCAACAATATCTTTGGCCGCTTCACCAACACCGATCTCGACTTTCCCAAGATCAAGGACGCCGACGGCAAGGAGATTCAGCTCAGTTCGCCGGTCTATTACCAGTTGCTCTACTCGCCGGATCGCCGGGTCCGCCGCGACGCCTTTCTCGGCCTCCACAAGGTCTATAGCGACAAGAAAAACACCCTCTCGGCCATGCTCAGTTCACAGGTCAAGACGCACATCTTCAACGCCAAGGCAAGACACTACGGCTCCTCGATGGAGGCGGCCCTGGGCGGCCCCAACATACCGGTCGCCGTCTATCGCAACCTGGTGGCGACGGTCAAGAAGAATGTCCACCGACTGCATCGCTATATTGCCCTGCGGAAGAAGCTGATGAAGCTCGACGAGGTTCATCGATACGATCTATACGTCCCGATGGTCGAGGCCAATCAGGACAAGATCCCCTACGAAGACGCGATCGCCAGGATTCTCGTCGCGCTGAAGCCGCTGGGGACGGACTATGTCGACACCTTGAGCACCGCGTTCAAATCCCGCTGGATCGACGTCTATCCGACGGAGAACAAGCGAAGCGGGGCCTATTGCTGGGGGGCCTACCTGACGCACCCCTACCTGCTGCTCAACTATACCGGCACCATGAACGATCGATCGACGATCGCCCACGAGATGGGCCACGCCATGCATTCGTGGTACACCGTCAAAAACCAGCCCTACATCTACGGCGACTACGCGACGTTTTGTGCCGAAGTCGCCTCGACCGTCAACGAGGTGGTCCTCTCCCACCACCTGCTGAACAATGCGAAGAGCGACGACGAGCGATTGCTCATCCTCCAGCAGCAGATCGAGGGCATCCGCACGACGGTCTTCCGCCAGACGATGTTCGCCGATTTCGAGTTGACGATTCACGAGATGGCCGAAGAAGACAAACCGCTGACGGGCGACGTGCTCTGCAAGGTCTATGGCGATCTGGTGCAGACCTATCACGGTTCGGATCTGGTTCTGGACGACTGTGCTTCGGCCGAATGCCTGCGGATCCCACACTTCTACCGAAACTTCTACGTGTACACCTACGCGACGAGCCACTGCGCCGCGACGAACATCGGCCGCCGTATCATCGACGGCGAGCCGGGTGCGGTTGAAGGTCTGATGAAGTTCCTCTCCGCCGGCAGCAGCCAATATCCGCTCGACATTCTCAAGCTCGCGGGGGTGGACATGACCACGCCGAAACCGATCGAGGACACGATGGAACTCTTCAGCGAACTGCTGGACGAGTTTGAAAAGCTGTACAACAAGCGACAGGAGCAACGGCAGGCGGCTCGATCATAAGATTTTCGACCCATCAGAGCCGCGACCGTAAGGGAGTGGTCGGCGTTCATATGGGAGGGCCCTTTGACCAGAGAGAGTACCACTCCCTCACGGTCGCGGCTCTGATCGGGTTTACTCTGACACAAATGGAGCCTTTATGAGTAAAACGAAGTTGGCCGTGCAGCCGATCGACAGCCGGCTCCGTGCGGATGTCTTGTTCCTGCCCGTCGTCGTCAAGAAGGGAAAGATCGACACACGTCCATTCAAGTTGTCCGGACTCGGATCGGTCGCGCGGACGCGCGTCAATGAACTCCTGAAAAATCACCACGGCCTCGGCAAGACCGGCACGATCGATGACCAGATCGTGCCCGCCGGTTCGCCGATCGGCCGCGTCGCCCTGCTCTGCCTCGGCGAAGAACAGCCGACCTGTGCACAAGACGTGCGTCATGCGGCCGGAGCGGCGCGGGTGTGGTGCAACCAGCGCCACATAGGTCGCGCCGCCATCTTGGTGGATGCCCTTCGGATGGCGGGAGATCCAAACGCGGCCGCCGCGATAGTCGAGGGATTCGAGTTGGCGGGTTTTCGATATACACCGCTACGCTCAAAAACATCGGAGAATGGCAGCAAGCCCCTTACACATCTCATCCTCGCAACCACCGCGACCGGCTCGCGACATCTGGCGACCGCCGCCCGCGACACGCACATTCTCGCGGAAACCGTCAACCTCACACGTTTCCTCGGCCATGAGCCGCCCAACCTCATCAATCCCGTAACCCTGGCCGCCCGATGCCGGTCACTCGCACGGCAATACAAACTCCGCTGCCGTGTGATCGACGACAAGCAGATGCGGGCCAAGAAGATGGGAGCGATTCTGGCCGTCGGCGAAGGCTCCGCATCCAAGCCCCGCATCATCGTGCTCGAACACCCCGGCACGCGCCGCGCCGCGCCGCCGATCGTCCTCGTCGGCAAGGCCGTCACGCTCGATACCGGCGGCTATTCGATCAAGCCCGCCGCATCCATCCCGGACATGAAGTACGACAAGTGCGGCGGGATGGCAGTGATCGGCGCCCTCGTGGCCGCCGCCCGGTTGAAAATCAAGCAGCGCGTCGTCGGCATCATCGGTGCGGCGGAAAACATGATCTCCGATCGGGCCTATCGACCGGGCGACATCGTCCGCGCGGCCAACGGCAAGACAATCGAAGTGCTGAACACAGACGCCGAGGGCCGCATGGTTCTTGCTGATTGTCTACACTACGCCGAGCGGACGTACAGGCCCGCGGCGATGATCGATCTGGCGACGTTGACGGGGGCCTGCGAGATCGCGCTCGGCGGCGCCTGTGCAGCGATCCTGAGCAACAATGACAAGCTGACGAATGCCCTGATCGACAGTGGCGAACAGACGGGCGAGCGGCTCTGGCGGCTGCCCCTCTGGGAAGCCTATCGCGAACAGATCGCCGGAACCGACGGGGACATCAAGAACACCGGCGGACGCGGCGGCGGCGCGATCACGGCGGCGATGTTTCTCAAGGAGTTCGTGGATAAGAAGACGCCGTGGGCCCACCTGGACATCGCGGGCACGGCAACCGTCACCAAGGCAACGCCGATCTGTCCCATCGGCGCGACCGGCTTCGGAGTGCGGCTCTTGATGGATTTCATCCGAAAGCGAAAATAGAACCACGACCGGGATCCTGACGAATTGGGTAGGTTTCTGAACCTGCTCCTGGCCGGTCGGTATTTGCCACCGACTTGAGTCGGTGGTTTGTTGAATTCCGGATGAACCTCAGCCGGCTTCAGCCGGACTTGGGTCGAGATTGCCGGCTGAAGCATTTGTAGCGCAGGTCGAAAAACGAACCCTGCCACTGAACGCCAAAATGATAGCGACCTTTCTCACCCAATACGCCGCCGGTTGCTTCCTGGCCGTCTCCGTCTCTTCGATTCGACAGAGTTCCTGGCCCTATCTGCGTCTGATGGCCATCGTCTCCACCGCGATCGCGATCCTTGGAGGCGTCTTTCTGTTTCGAGAAGCGGGCGGCTCGATCGGCGAGATCCCGCCACCCGTACTGATCACGTTGGCCTGCGGGGTGCTGCTCGGGTTCGTCTGGTTGTTCGTCAACGCGGCCCAAAGTGAGCAGGTGCGAGAGACTCAGCGCATCTGGCCCGCCGCGGCCGGTCTGTCCTGCCTCGTCTGCGCCGCCCTGCTCGCGATGCGGTCCGGCATGCCGGCGGTTTCCGGAGAGATCACCACCCGTGATCTGGGCGGCATCGCCGTGATAATCACCACGATCCTCGGCGCCGGTCTGCTCGGGGCCGCAACGGCCGCGATGCTCCTCGGTCATCGCTATCTGACCGACACGAACATGCCCATCGCCCCGCTGCGAAGACTGACGCGGATCTATCTCGGCGTGATCGCCCTTCGCATCGTGTGGGTGGCCGCAGCCTCGCTACCCGTCTGGTCGGCGACTTTTCGACCGGCGGACAGCCCGATGTATTTCTGGATGGCCCTGTCGGTTCGCGTCGGGGCCGGTCTCGTCGTCGCGGGCATCTTCGCGTGGATGGTCTGGGACTGCGTGAAGCGCCGAGCCACCCAATCGGCGACGGCGCTGTTCTATCTGTCCATGTTGCTGATCTTCATTGGTGAGCTTTCCGGGCAATACCTGATGCGCACGGAACAGTTGGCCCTGTAGGCCGGCCCCGGTTTTCATTCGAGAATACCATGACACAGACGCATTCGATCCAAATCACTCATCGCTGTCCAAAGGAAAGCTGTCAGGCGCAGTTGCATACACCCACCGATCGAGCAGGACGTGTCGAGACGAAATGCCCGCGCTGTGAGGAGCCGATCGTGCTGGAGGTGGATGCGGACCTGCACGAGAACCAAATCGTGCGGAAATGTGCGCTCTGTCCGGGTCGCGAATTCTTCATCCGCAGAGATTTTCCACAGAAGCCGGGCCTGATACTCGTGATCGTTTTCGGGTTGGTGGCGACGGTTTTTTACGCCATCGAAAACATCACCGCCACCTTTGCCACGCTCGGGGGCCTGGTCCTGATCGACGCGGCCATCTTCCTCGTCGTCGGCAAGGTCACGGTCTGCTATCGCTGCCGGGCCGAGTATCGCGGGATGGCCGACGAGTCTGATCACGCAGGCTTCGACCTGGCGACTTCCGAGAAATATCGTTAAGCACAGAA
>CAYXGR010000040.1:0-9697 GCA_964464525.1 uncultured Planctomycetaceae bacterium | reverse complement strand
ACGCCGGTTCGATTGGCCAGCCACATCCAGAACTGGATCGGCAGATCCCAGATGCAGGTCCAACCGACGAGGCCGAGGAAAAACGGTACATGCCGAAAGGGCCTGCGAAAGACGAAATTCACCTGGGTCGTTTCCCGGACGCACACATTACGGCGATCACTGTAGGCCACGGCGATGCTCGCCGACGACTCGTAGGGGACATAAACCGCAACGTGGCGACGAGGCTCAAAACCCGCCGACCGGACGACGCGATCGAGTGAGTCGCGCGTGAAGTGGTGCAAATGGACCGGCACCATGACGGCAAACCAATAACGCTTGAAGATCTTTCGCCAAGGGGCGCCAAAGTCGGGCACCTCGATGACCAGCCGACCGCCGGGTTTGAGGATGCGATAGGCCTCTTCGAGCGTGGCCTTCGGTCGATAGACGTGCTCGAGGGTTTCGTAGAGGGTGACGACATCGAACGTGTCGTCGTCGAAACCGGCGTCGAGCAAATCGCCGGTGCGGACGTCGGCGATGCCCTTCACAAGTGAGTTGTCCGAGACGGCGGGGTCGAAATCGAGGGATGTTCCAGTTACACCGCGCCGACGGATGTAGTAGCGAAGCTGGGCACCGAATCCGGCGCCGACATCGAGAACCTTGTCGCCACGATTGAGAGGGCCGGTCTTTTCCAGGATTTTCAGACGCATCCAGAAAACGAAGCGGTTAAAGGCGCTGGAGGCGTGTTCCTCACGGACCTCCATGAGGGATTTGTGATTGTACCAGTCTTCGTAGTAGATCGGCATGCTCGCCGGGACCGGTCGGGGCGTGGTGATGATCAGGTTGCAGTGGGTACATCGAACGAGATTGAAGACGCCGGGCTTTCGCCAGCCCATGTCATAGGTGTTGAGGAGGTGTTCCGTCGGCGGTTGACCACAGAGTTCGCAGACAGCGTCCTCGAAGACGGGATCGCTACTCGCCGTCTTCGGGGTCGAGCCAGGAAGAGAAGAGTCGGATCGATCGGCGCTCGATGCCGAGTGCGCCGCAGTATTCGCGGCGATGTCGGAAGATGGATCAAACTTGGCAAGCGTCATCGGCGGCGTCTCAAATCTCGTTTACGTGGAACACGAAAGTTCCGGCTCATCCGGGAGTGTATCCGAAATGATGCCGCGGTACAGCGCATTCATGGACCCTATCGCACGGGGTGAGCGATAAACAGTGCCCGTCGGACGAAACCGTTTTTCGTCTTGGAGCGTGTTTGAGACGCCGAAAATCAGAGCCGCGACCGTAAGGGAGCGATCGGCGCTCATGAGTAGAGAATAGCTCCTCTGGATTAAGGAACGCCCCCCGTTCGGTATCGGTTCTGTTGGGTTTCGGCCCTGTTCACAGACAGGCCGGATCCAGGAGACAGGCCACGAAACTCTCAATGTCATGTCCGTCCACCAGCGCATCGCCATCCATATCGGCCTGGGCCGCGTTACAGTTGGGGAAGTCTCCGGCATAAGCAACCGGATCGACGAGGGCCGTGGCGAACGGGGTGATGTCACCAGTGTCGACGAGTCCATCGCAATTCATATCCCCCTGGATTTCCAGAACGATGACGTTTGTATAAGTATCGGTGTCGCCGGTGGAGGTGTCGAGATAGACGGGATAGACACGATTCCCGGCGACGGACAGACCGAGGTAGTCGCCAATGAACTGGTCCGTTCGGTTCAGGCCGTCGTCGAAGCTGTCCCAGGAATTGGGCGTCAGCCGGGTCTCGGTCCATGTCGCCCCGCCGTCGGCGCTGAAACTGTAGTAGGCGTCGAACATGCCGTGGATCGTGTTGTCATCCTGGGCGGTGTTGCGCGAGTCGAAGAAGACCATGTGCAGCCGGCCGCCGCGATCGACCTCGAGCCAACTGAAGAACTGATCGCCCGGCGGGTTCAGATCGTTGTTGATCACCACGGGCGTTGTCCACGTCGTGCCCTGGTCGGCGGATTGGGTGAAGTAGAGGTCGACGTTTGAATTGCCGACGACAACGTCCGTCGTATCGAAGTAGACGGCGTAGAGGGTACCAGTGTTTTGATCGACGTCGAGATAGAGCATGGACGGAGCGCGAAAATCACCGGGGAATCGCGAGCCGCTCTGAGTGCCCCAGACGTCCATTCGCGTCGCCACGGTATGGGTGGTGAAGTTTTGTCCACCGTTGAGGCTGCGCTTCATCATCATGCCCGTGCCGCCGTTCCAGTAGGCAACATACAACTCGCCATCGGGACCGATGCGCGGGAGAAAACCCAGACCGGAACCGAGTGTGGTCGGCGTGGTCCAGGTCGAGCCCATATCGTCCGACCAGATCACCCCCTCGTTGTAGGTAATGTAGAGCCGTGTCGTATCGGACAAACCCGGCCGAGGGCCGGCGGCCATCCAACCCTTGTCGGTTCCGCTTGTGGTGCGGGCCATGACCGACGGTGAGAAGAGTATGGCGCCGGAGCTTCGCTTTGCGACATAGATGCCGCTGTTGCTTCCGGCGGAGAAACTGATCCCCCCTACCCAGAGGGTGCCGGTTCGATCGTCGAAGGCGGTCATCGGATCGCCCTCGACGTTACTCTGGTTCATGGCCGGGGGACGGACGAGGAAGTCCGACCAACTCTGACCGCCGTTGAGGCTGAGGGAGAAGCCGCAGTTGATCACCTCGCTCGCGCCCGAACGCCGCCAATCGTTCCAGCCGGCAACGACGACGTTGGGATTGGCTTCGCTGACGGAGACGGTCGTTTCGTTGGCGGCGAAGGTGCCGCCGCCGGTGTCGATGCGAACCTGGGGACCGACGATAACCTGTACCTGTGCGTGGGCCGGGAGAATCAAGACAGCGACTGCGAGGATCGTGACCGCCGCGGAATGGCGACGGATACCCTGAATAAGGGCGGTAGAGACGATGGAATGGTTCATCGGTGGTGCTCCCTCGAATGGTAAACCTGAGTTCCGAGTGTGCTCGCCGCGGAAGTGCGAGTATACCCGCCTTCGATGCCGAATCCAAGTGCGGATCGGTATTCGGGAATGAAATCCTCCTGCATCGAGGGACCGCACAGCGAACCTTTCGCGGCTATTATTGTTTCAAATCGTGCATTGCTTGCATCGTAGCGGTAAAACGGTAGTATGGAAGCGGCGGGATAAACCATGCCTTACTCCACTCCGGAGCCATGAAATCATGATCCTGAAGCAATGCATCACTACTGTCGTCATGGGTGTATCGGCCTTGTCGTTGCTCTCCGCTTGCGGGACGGAGGCCACGATAGAACCCCGGGCCGACGCCTCGAGGCAATCCGATGGGATACGGCCGGGGGCGACCGGCATCAGCCCGATGAACGAGCGCGATCTGCAACGCCGGGCGGCATGGGTCGAGGCGATCCGCGGGCTGGGGTTTGACACGGGGCGCGTCGTGGTTGAGTCACCGCCGAAGACTTCTGATCCCGAACTTGCTGCGCGGAAGATGACCGAGGGGGATGCAGCGCGTGAGGCCAATCACAAGACTCGGGCGGTCAAGGCGTATGCCGCGGCGGTGCGGGCGGCGTCCGATCAGATCGAGCCCTATCTCGCGCTCGGCCATGCCATGAACTTCAAGGGCAAGACGCAACTCGCCGAGGCGTGCTTCCGGACGGCAGTCGAAATGGATCCGAACCATGTCGAGGCCCGCGAATGGCTGGCTCGGACGTTGGATATCGGCCAACGCCGCGCGGAGGCGATCGCGGAAATGGAGGCGGCGCTCGAGGTGGATCCAAACCACGCGCCGGCCCATGAACGACTGGCGATCTGGCGCTATTACACCGGCGATCCCGCGTCGGCCTGGTCGCATGTGCATGCATCGCGCCGGTTGGGACAATCGCTGCCGCCGCAGTTTATCCAATTGCTCACCGAGAAGATGCCCGATCCGGGCGTGTAAGCGATACGATCAGGGCCGCACCGATCAACATCATGAGGGACGCCCCCGCACCACACATCGGAAATGGAGGTGGATCGACCCTGATCGGATCCCGCGGAGGACCGGGAAGAGGGGGACTGCCATTGTCGCCGATAAAACAGATTCGCTTGACTTCTCCGCCAATCAATTCGCAATAATAAAGGCATCCATCCGGTCCCTGAATCAGATCGACCGGCGCGCCTTCACCCTGGACAAAGAGCGAATGGCGGGCTACCCGATCGCCATCGAGCTCGACGCGAAACACACGATTCGCCGTATGGTCGAGGTGAAACAGATTGCCCTCGTATTCCGCAGGAAATTGACTTCCGGAATAATAGACGATTCCGGTGGGCGCCGAGCCCTTGTCCGTGTAGGCATAGATGGGATTGTCAAATTCGTGAAAGGCGCCGGGTGCGGCGATGCCTTCCAGGACGGGCCATCCATAGTTTCCTCCCGCGCGGACGAGGTTGATCTCCTCCCGGCGTTGGAACAGGTCCGACCCGACATCGATGGCGAACATCCGGCCGTCCGGTGCAAAACAGAATCGGAAGGGATTTCGAAATCCCAGCGCGAAGATCGCGCGGGGGCTTCCCGTGGGTGTGCGAAAGGGGTTGTCGGCTGGAGTCGTGCCGTCGAGTTGGATCCGACAGATCTTGCCCGCGAGCGTGTTCATGTCCTGGGCGGCGTCGGAAATGGCATTGTCTCCGATCGAGAAATAGAGTTTGCCATCGGGCCCGAACTTGAGACAACCGCCGTTGTGAAAAACGCCTCGGCTGGGCAGATGGGGACGGATGAGGGTTCGGCCCGTACCCACACCGTTCGATTCGGTGTAGCGCGTGATTTCCTGTTCATCGTTGGAGATCGTGGCGAACAGGTAAACATGGCGATTCTGCTCGAACGCCGGATCGAGCGCCAGGCCGAGCAGTCCGCTCTCGATGAAGGAATTGACTTCCAGGGTCACAAATGGGGTGTCTGCGATTCGACCTGCAACGATCAGCCGAACGCGACCGCCCTTTTCCGCCACGAAGAGCCGGCCGTCGGGCGCGAAGGCCAGGGCCACGGGTTCCTCCAACCCGGAGACGAAGGTTGTGATTTCGAATCCGGCCTCGGCTGGTTGCGCGGCCATGATCGGATCGGTAGCGACGATCATGGTCCCGACGAGTATGCAGAGCCCGACTCGTTCGCATGCATCCATCTCGATTCATTCACTCCCACACCGTAATTCTGAATAGATACCCCGCATCACACAAAGAGTGAGGAACCGATATTTTCGTCAAACGTTTCGCCCTGAAGCTGAAAGATCGGGGCTGGATCAAATCCCAGCCAATTCCGAATGGCGGCACTGAAGACAGCCCGGAAGTCCACGTAATAGGGCAACGATTTCTGATTGAGGTCCGCCGATGAAACCGCCTGGCCGTGCAGGCCGTTGTTGACACCGGGGCCGACGAGCATCATGTGTCCGCCTTCACCGTGGTCGGTGCCGGGGCTGCCGTTTTCCGCGTTTCGCCGGCCGAATTCGGTATAAAAAATGACGCAGGTGCGATTCCAGAGGCCTATCGCCTGGAGGTCGGCCACAAACTGTTGGAACTCATCGTTGATCTTCGGAAAGAGCCGGGCATTGGCCGCCGCTTGTGAACCGTGGGTGTCGAATCCACCGTAACGAAGCTTGAGTATCTGGGTACCCAGATCGGCGGACGCCAATTGGGCGGCTCGATAGAATTCACCCCGCGCGGGACCGGTCGAAGTAAAGGCCGCCGTTTTGCTACGGATGTCGGCGCCGAGTTGATCGATCCGTGCGTAGGTATCGAGCACGCCTTTTTCCGTCTCGTTCCGGCCGGCTTTCAGCCTGGCCAGTCGGCCGAATGCCTCCTGCGCGGCCTTGTGGCTCGTATTGTCGGGATAACCAAACTGCGTCGGATTCCCGATCGTCCGCGTATCTAAAACGCCGAAAGGCTCGTCGAAATAAGTCTTGCGAAGACGTTCATACCAGGTGGCGCTGGTCGCCTGGCTGGAACTGAGGTTCCGAAGTCCGAATCGAAAGACTTCCTGGCTCTCGAAGTGGGAACCGTTCGCCTTGGGATAGGACACCTGTTGAACAATCGCGAGCTGATTCTGCTGGTAAAGATTGTTGAAGTAGGGAAACAGATTATTGATGCCATAGTCGGGATTGTCCGGCAATGGCGTGACATCCGTCGCGGTGAGGGCCAGGTTGGGCCGGATGCTCTGATAGGTTCCGTTGGTAAACGGCGCGAGAAAACTCAACGCGTCCATCCCCCCGGCGAGTTCACAGAGAACCAGCAGATTGCCCGTTCCGCCCGCGGACTGGGCGTAGGTCGTTGCGACGGTTCGGAGCAGTGGATCGCAGAGTGCGAGAGCACCCAGTGAACCGATGCTCCGACGCAGAAACGACCGACGATCCAGATGTCTCCATTCATTACAACCGTTCATACTTATCTCCTGTTAATCAGCGGGTCAGGTGGACTCAAGAATCAAGTCCGGATGAAGCCGGCCACTGGGTTGTCCGATTGGTGAAACATGGGTTTCCATTCCGGTCCGTACATCGAACCCTACAGTGCTCATGAAAAAATAGTGGGCGGTACCCACCCTGCCAGTCAGCGGCCGATCACCCTTTCGTCCACGGCCATGAGGCGGATCATTTCCTGGACGTGTTGGGTCTGGCGATCGGGTTGTTCCAGATGGAATGCCCGATGGCCGTTCTGATCGAGAACCTCGACATAGATGTCGCGCTCTTCATCCGTCAGGGGAAGATGAAATACGTCGGCGACGGCAGAGACGATCTCGCGTCGGATTTCACGCTGGTCCCAACGGCTCGTTGGCGGCAGCAGGTGGTAGGGCAGGTCCGCCGTGCGGTTCGGTCCGAACTCCATCGTTCGACCGAGGGCCTTGACGCGATTGAGTACCCACTGATCCTCCATCCACGCCAAATCTTCACCCCATCCTTCCACACCGGGCGGGTTCAGGAGATCCTGTCCGGCCGCCTCCAGATCCTGAACCAGGCGGGTGAGTTGAAATCCCTGGGAATCTTCCGATTCGAGGTGAACATCGAGCGTGCGAAACACGCCGACGACGTGTTCGACGGGAGAGGCGACCTGATTTCCCATCGCCTCGTCGGAGAAGATTTCGTTGGACATCAGGAGTCGTCTCACCAGTGGGGCAATCTCGAAATTACCCTCGGCGAACTGGTCCGCCAAAACCTGCACCTGAACATCCGATGGATGGTCGTGGATGAATAACGTAAACAGATTTTTCGCGACATAGCGTGCCGCTTCGGGTTGGGCGAGCGTGAGGTCGATGATGCCCTGGAAGTCGAAGTTCGCGGGTGCCGCGCGTTCGGGAAAGATCGACTTCAGGGTTTCGTCATGGTTGAGGATGTCGAAGATCGGTCGTGCGGGTTGACCGGATTCCCTGAGCAGGGTAGTGCCGGTAAAGGCCCGGGCACTCTCCTGGATATCCGCTTCGGTATAGAGGATGTCGCGACCCAGGGTAAACAGTTCCCAGAACTCTCTTGCATAATTCTCGTTCGGTTTGTCCTTGGGACTGTTGGCGCCGTCGAGCCAGATCAACATCATTGGATCGATCGTCAGTGCGGCGAGAAAGTCGCGATAATTCCCCAATGCATGCTGGCGAAGCATCGTCCAGTGATCGATCGCCAGACTTCGATCGTTTCCGCTCAACACACGTCGTGAGGTGGCGAACCGATCATGCCAAAAGAGCGTCAATCGATCCCGCAGCGGACTGGGGCTCTCGAGCAGGTGAACGAGCCAGCGTTTGGGGATGTTGTCTTCAAAGGATGCGGCCAGAGTTTCCGCCACCGCCGGCAGGGGCTGATCCGTCAAAAGCTCGTCAACCGTCGCCGTCAGCCCGCGTTCGACGGCTCGGGCAACGTCTTCGGGTTTGGCCCCAAACGTCGCCCGTCGAAGCAGTCGATAGGCTTCGTCGGACGTCAGCGCGTCCGGGTGGGGCTGAAGGGGATTGGTGGGATCTAGAAACCCGCTCAATCCGGATCCAGTACAACCGTTTTCGGTTCCGCAACCGGTGATGATCGTCACCGAGACCGCCAGCGCGAATGACCGCCACTTAGCAAGTACGCCGGACATGAATTGTTTCCCTTCCCATACCAAGGATTTGGAGGCGCACATCTCTCTCCAGGAACCCGGATAGGCCGTCGCCGCGCGCCGCGGGCGCGGGCGGGCGTCCTGGCACCCTGTCGCCTCGATGATCGCGCGCAATCCGCCAGTGTCGCGGCGCGTTCTCGATCAATAAGTTGTATCTCTGGCTATCTCTCTCGGCCTGGACCCTGTAATGGGCCGTCCATTTGAAGATAAATTACGATTTATAAAATGTCAAAGGACTCGAAGAGCGGAAGATAGGATGATCTCGGCGAGGGTGCTCGTCATCAAGCTGTGTGCATCCAATAACGCGCGACTATGTGTTGTTTACAAGGGCATTGAGGTAGGCGAAGACTCAGATCGTGGTTCAAAAATCGTCTCTTGATCAGAGCCGGTCCAGCGCGCCGGGATGAGGGAGCGGTCTTCATTCCAGTCAAATGCTCCTTCCCCTATGAGCACCAACCGCTTCCTGACGGGCGCGGCTCTGAAAAAAATCGGCTATGAAATAAAAAAACAGCCCCGGCCGAGCGGTGAGGCTCGACCGGGGCGATCAGGATGATCGGCTAATGATAGGTGCTGCCTCCTAGCCGACTGTCTGACTCTGTGAATTGCTATTCGTGTTGGTTGAACTGTTCGTGTTGGTGTTGCCCGTGTCGTCGGTCGGTGGGGTGAACGTGGGCTGCGCGGGGAAGTCCGCCGGGAAGTTGGCCTCGGTGCCCACGGGTGCGGTAAGAAAAGTGACGTCCTGGGTGTCGAAGCCGTCACACTCGCCGGCGGTGGCGAGCGCTCGATCCGTCAGGTTGACACAGACGCCGGAAAAATCGACCTGCGCGGTGCCGCCGGTCGAGAGACCGGAGATGAGAACGGCGCCCGCTCCCTTCTTCCAGTGGCTCGAAAACGAATAGGTATCGAAGCCGAACGGGCTGCTGGTGAAGTTGGACGTGGAGCGGACGGTCTTTTCGACCGTGCCGTCGGTCTGGGTTCGTATGTCCACGCGCTGATGACCGGTCGACATGACGTAGTTCGGCCGAACCTGTCCCGAGACGAATGCCTCGTTCCACTTGTGGGCCGCGTCGGTCCGATCCCACTTGTTGTAGATCATCAGGTCCGCGAAGAGATTGCCATTGGCAGCATTGGGCTTGACATAGACCTGACCCGCGCCGATGTTTGCCGTCGTCGGACGCGTAGAGACGAGGGCACAGAGAAAACGTTCGAAACCGTTGCCCCGATCGACCCACATGCGGAGGGCGACCGGTTCCTGATTGATCTTGCCGCTGCCGTCGCTGGTACCGTCACCGTCGATGTCAAAGGCCGAAAAGTCGGCGCGATAGGCAACTTCCACCCCGTTGACGGTGATCGTGTCGGCGACCTGATTGGTATTTATGTCATCAATGTCCTGTTTGACGGCTGCACCAAGTGCGAAGGCCTTGTTCGCCATGCGATGGAAGGCGTGCATGATGGCGCCGGTCGCGCGCAGGGTTTTGTCGTAGGCGCTGACGCCGGTGATAGCGAGGTCGCTGTTCGATGCCTTGCCGGTGGCGGTGTCCGAATCGGGAAGTTCGCTGATGTCGAGGGAGATGTCATCCGGGAGGAACGAGGCGACGGTCTCACCCCCTCCGAAGATGCCGCCCAGAAAGTTCCCGTTGCATGCGAC
>CAYXGR010000039.1:9298-15062 GCA_964464525.1 uncultured Planctomycetaceae bacterium | reverse complement strand
AACGCGGGTGTAGCTCAGTGGTAGAGCGTCACGTTGCCAACGTGAATGTCGTGAGTTCGAATCTCATCACCCGCTGTGTCGCAATTGGAGTATTTGCCCCCAGGATAGGAGCATACCGTACTCACGATCGACGGCCTTTAAGTCGATACAGGTGAACATACACATAAGCCTTTGCTGGATGCCGTCTGAACAGGCTCGGACGTGGGGCGAAGGACTGATGCTACTGGGATTGACATGTAGTCGGTCGAGGGTTGCAATTGCCTGACCGGCTTTTTTTATGCGCGTTGCCGGGGGAACGGCGACGCGAATGCCGTCCGGTTTTTCACAACGAATACCGGGAAGACAATCAGGAGGCCACTCAATGGCAACCGACGAAATTATGGACAATCAGGTGGATGAAGAGGTCGATTCCCTGGAGGAAGAAGATCCCAAGGAAGTTCTCAAGAAGGTCATCGGGGTGAAGGTGACCGACGCGGGGGTGTTGCGCCGAATGGTGAGCATCACCGTTCCTCGCGAGAATCTGGATAAGGAATTCGACAAAGAATACAAGGAACTCATTTCTGATTCGATCGTTCCGGGCTTTCGACGTGGCCGGGCACCGCGCCGTCTCGTGGAGAAGCGTTTCGGCCGTGATGTCGGCGCCTCGGTTCAGTCCCGCGTAGTCTCCAACGCCTATCTCGCGGCAATCGACAAGGAAGAGTTGAAGGTGCTCGGCGATCCGCTGCTGTGGGTGAACGTCAAGGATAAAAGTACCGACGACGAGGAGGGCCAGGAACGATTGCTCGATATGGCCGAGGGCATGTCGCACATGCGCCTGCCCGAAGAGGGCGATCTGACGTTTCGCTGCGAGGTCGAGATCAAGCCGGAGTTCGAACTGCCGGAGCTTGACGGCATCCCCATCGAGAAACCGGTCCTGAAAGTCACCGCTGAGGATGTGAAGACACAGATCGACCGACTGCGTGCCCGACGCGGCAGTTGGGCACCCGTCGAGGAGGGTGATAAAGTCGTAGAGGATGACATGCTCGTGTGCGACATGAAGATGATCGTCGAAGGGAAGGCGATCAAGCGGGTAGACAACATGCAGGTTGCCGCCCGGGCCCAGGTCGTTGAACAAACGATCTTGAAGGATCTGGGAGAGAAGCTGAAGGGCGGGAAGATCGGGGATACGCGCAGTACGTCGTGGGACATTCCGGATGACTATGAGACCGAGGAACTTCGCGGCAAGAAGGCTGACTTCGAGTTTCGGATCAACGAGATCAAGCGCATGCAACTTCCGCCGCTCGATGAATCGTTCCTCGCGTCGCAGGGCTTCGAAAACGAGAAGGACTATCGCGCGTGGGTGAAGGATCAGATGGAGTCCCAGCTTGAAGAGGAGATTCGTCGGGGGATGCGCGGCCAGGTCCGCGATCATCTTCTCGAGAAGGCTGAGTTCGAGTTGCCGGAGGGCCTTTCCTCGCGTCAGACCGAACGGGCGGCCGCCCGGCGGATGGTCGAACTACGGCGTCAGGGTGTTCCCCCCGATGCGATCGAAAAACACGCGGATGAGTTGCGAACCAGCGCGAAGGAAGAGGCCGTCACCCAGTTGAAGCTGCACTTCATCATGGAGGAGATTGCCGAGAAGCTGGACATCGAAGTGACGGAAGAGGAGATCAACGGTCAGATCGCGGCGATGGCCAGGGCCTATAACCGAAGATTCGACCGCGTGCGGGACGAGTTGGCACAGAATAACGGCATCGCGTCCCTGTATATGGAGCTGCGCGACGAGAAATGCATCGATCAACTGCTGGAAAAGGCCAAGATTACCGAGTCAAAACCGGCAGTGAAGGGCAGTGGGTCCAAGAAACAGCCGGCCAGCAAGGCGAAAAAGAAGACCGGCGCCTCGTCGGGGACCGCAAAGAAGGCAGGATCCGAGAAAACGGCAAAAAAGGCGAGCCCGAAAGGCTCCTGATCGTAAGGCATCCACTCCGGAGCGACGATGTAGTATGCGGCGACCGGCGGATGATCGCCGGTTGGCGTAGAATGGGTTTTGAAACCATCTCGACAGGACAGTCGCACCGGTTGGAAATCGATGCCACGGGATCTTGAGGGATGGATTTTATGGGGTCTTTCGCGAAGAGTCGCGGAGACGACACAAGCGGCGCAAGAAAGGATTCTTCAATGGATCACGGCATCAGGGTTCCAGGAGGCAACGGCTGGGGCTTGGGCAGCGTGCCCAGTATGGCACAGGCCGGACCGCCCCAGCGTTATCGCGAGATGTCCATCGAGGACATGCTCCTCGAAAACCGTATCATCTTCCTCGCCGGTCCGATCAACGAGCGGACGGCCAGCCTGGTCATCATGCGCTTGCTGTATTTGCAGAGTGTCAAGAAGGACCAGGACATCCACCTGTATATCAACTGCCCGGGTGGGTTGGTGGATCAGACTTTGGCGATCTACGACACGATGAGCTTTTTGACGTGTGATATCGCAACCTATTCCATCGGCCAGGCGGCCAGTGGCGGCGCGGTGATCCTGACGGCGGGGACCAAGGGAAAGCGGTACGCCCTTCCCAACAGCAAGATCATGCTTCACCAGCCGTGGGGGGGAATCACCGGACAGGCCGAGGACATTCGGATTCAGGCGGAGGAGATTCTCCGCGACAAGAAGAATCTGAACAAGATTCTGGCGCGCCACACCGGCATGAAAATCGAGAAGATTGAGGAAGAGACGGAGCGGGATCGGTTTCTCGATGCGCACGAGGCGGTCGAGTGGGGACTGGTCGACGAGATTCTCACGAGCGCCGACAAGGAATCGAAGGACAAGAAGAAGTAGGCGGCACGATTCACGGTCGTCCAGACGCCTATATCATCACGGAAGACTTGCGATCCGAGCCAGAAGGAGAGATCGATGGCCAGCAATACGGGATTGATTCCATTCGTAATCGAGAAGACGGGCCGGGGGGAACGGTCCTACGATATCTACTCTCGCCTTCTGAAGGATCGCGTGATTTTCCTCGGCGGCGGCGTGGATGACGAAACGGCCAATGTGCTGGTCGCGCAGATGCTGTTCCTATCGAATGAGGATCCACATTCGGACATTCATTTCTATATCAACTCTCCCGGCGGGAGCGTCTCGGCTGGGCTGGCCATCTATGACACGATGCAGTTTCTGCGTTGCGACGTGGCGACCTATTGCGTGGGCATGTCGGCCAGCATGGGAGCGATCCTGCTGTGCGGCGGGGCCAAGGGCAAGCGCTATGCCCTGCCCAATGCGCGGGTTCTTCTGCATCAGCCGCTGATCGGCGGGGTCATGCAAGGGGCAGCGACGGACCTTTCGATCGAGGCTCAGGAGATTCTTCGCCTGCGTGAGGTGCTGTACGGCATTCTGGCCAAACACAGTGGCACCGAGCCCGATCGCATCAAGAAGGACTGCGATCGAAACCTGTGGCTCGCCCCGACCGAGGCGATGGACTACGGTCTGGTCGACAAGATTCTGGAGCGGCAGCCGGAGATGCCGAAGACCAAGCTCAAAGACGACTAACCAGGAAAACGTCAAAAAGCCAAAAAGTCAAAATGCTCCATTTCAGAGGACTGGGTGTTGCCGTTGCGTGCTTTCGCGTCCCGATAAGGTCGGAGTGTGATGGCTTGACGCCCGCAGACACGGCCAAGCTGACGCTTGACCGTGCCACCCAACATACCACACGACATATCACACGATTTTCTGCCTTCGGCAATATTTGCGCGATTGCCCTGCCGTGCATGATCCTGTTTCTCGGAGGGTGCGGGTCAGACGCCGCGATGAAGGATTCGGCGCGGCTGACGAAGATTCAGGCTCTGGAGGACGAGGTCGCGGCTCAGACTCGTCTGTTGGCCCAGAAGGATGCACAGCTTCGCGATCAGGCCGAAATGATCCAGTCACTTCAAAACCTACCTGGCGGGGTCAAATTGGCCGACCTGATTCACGTCGATCGGATCGAGATCGCGAATCTATCGGGCGGCTATGACGATGATGGGGACGGAATCGATGATGGCGTTCGAGTCTATCTTCAACCGTCCGATCAGCATGGCGGCGCGCTGAGGGCGACCGGCAAGGTGCACGTACGGCTGTATGATCTGAACAACCCGCCCGAGTCCCAATCCGTCGGTGAGATCAAGCTCGAACCCCAGGAATTGGCACCGCTATGGTACGGTCGCTTCCTGACATCCCACTACACCCTGGAGGTTCCCTGGTCGGCAGGCGCAAAAACCGCGCCTCACCGGAATATTACTGTCGTGGCTACGTTTACCGACCTGCTCTCCGGCCGAAGTTTTGAGACGCAAACATTGGTAGAAGTCAGCATTGGCCCAATCGCGAGCGCGCCCTGACGGGAAGCGTTTTCTGCTGTCGCTCCTCGAATCGAAAAGCCCACCCTGCCAGTATTGAAAAGCACATCGTTCGTCCGATAAAGACCGAATACGGCATAATCGCATCTGAGGCTGTGTATTATCGGCTTTCTGTTGGCGTTTGGTCGCACCTTCTGCCGTTGAATACGCGCTTCAACTATACCTGCGCGGAAAGCGTGTTTTTCGCCATCCGAGAACGGGATCAGAAACTTGACCGCTTCCCTGTTACCAGCACCGAGAATTGCCATCCGGCTTATTGCCCGTGATCACAACACGCGGCGGCGCGTGCGAGAATTGCTCCACGACATGACGATCTTCGGATCCGGCGATGGCAGCGACGTGATCCTCGCGTCCAGTCGGATTGCCCGTGTTCAAACGGTGATCGTGAAGCATCCCAACGGCGGGATCGTCTGTGATCTTGCTGGGGGTGGTACGACGTTGAACGGCGAATCGATTCGCTGGAAGTGGCTGCACGATGGGGACCGGCTCGGTATCGGGCCATTTTCATTTCGCGTCGAGTTGAATATCCACGGGGCCCCCGGCGCCGTGTCGCACCCGATTTTCAGCCTGCGAAACGAGCAGACCATCGGCACCGTGACGAGCGGGGATCCGGTGCTTCTGCTGGGACAGGCCGGTGACTGTGACGTGGTGCTGGACCACAAACGGGTACAACCGCGACATTGCCTGTTGGCGTGGACTCGGGAGGGCGTGATCGTGCGCGACCTGTCGGGTCGCAATATGACGCGAATGAACGGTCGGCGGATTCGAATGGGGCGGCTCATGAACGGTGACGCCATCGGCGCCGGGCCGTTCGAGCTGCTGTTTGAATCCGACGAGACGCTCACGACCCGCGTGCTCGAATCCCGATCGGATCGCGTGCCGCTGGCGGGCCGGGGCGGCCTGTCTGAGCGAGTGGCCGGTCGTTTTCCACATCGGCTTGAGTCTGACATCTCGGCGCTGCGTTTCGACGCGGGGTCGAAGGGATCCCGCGGCGACCAGACCACCGCTTCCTCTCCGAAATCTTCGGTTGGCAATGAATTGAAGGCGCAGATGACCCCCAAAAAGACCGAATCAGAAAAACCGAGTGGCACGTCGTCCCCATCCTCGAAACGCACATCAGACTCCGCACGAAGTCGACAATTAGCCTGGAAGGCGGATCGACTTCGATCCCGCGTCGTCGCGGCGCAACAGGCGTTGGACAAGCGTGCAGAGCGGCATCGGGCCGAACTCGCAGATGAACGTCAGCGAATGAGTAGCCGCGTGAACGATCTGAAACATCAGGCAAACGCCCTGCTGTCGGCGGCCCGGGACAAGGGATCGCCGTTGACGGCGCAGGCCGAGTGGCTGGTCCGGTCCCTGACCGAATTGTCCGGAGCCGGGGCGGACATGAAGAGGGTGTCTGA
>CAYXGR010000039.1:7816-9198 GCA_964464525.1 uncultured Planctomycetaceae bacterium | reverse complement strand
TTGTGGACAAACAAGAACCGCATGATCAGAGCCGCGACCGTGAGGAAGCGGCGCCGGAGCTCGGTTCGCGGGTTGCCGAGTTGGTTCGGATGGCCCAGGTGGAGCGCCGTGAGATCGAGCGGAACGAGGCCAGGCTCGAATCCCTGATCTTCGAGACCGAGCAGCAGCAATCGCTCCAGAATCGGCGACAGACCGACCTGACTCGGCGAGATACGGAACTGGACGGTCGGTTCAAGTCATTGGCCGATTCGCTGGTGGCCTTGCATCGCGAGCGTGAGCCGCTGTTGAAGCGGCTTGGAGAGATCAACGCGGAAGAAGATTCCGTTCGATCTCGGATTCAGGATTGTGAACGGGCGCGTGAGCAAATGGGGGCGGACACCGAGACACTGGATCAATCGAGCAGGGAACTGGCAATCCGCCGGCGCGATCTTCTCGATCAGTTGGAGCACGAGCGCGATCGCGTGCAGGCGCGTCGGGCCGAGTTGCATCAACGGACGGCGGATCTGGAACAGGCGGCGCTGGCTCGGCGATTGGAAATCGAGGCGGAAGTCACGCAGCACCACGCCGAGATCGAGTCCCGCGAGGCGGAGTTGAAGGCTCGACGAGAGGAGATCGAATCCACTGCCCGCGAGGAAATGGAACGCACGGCAATCGAATTGGAACGTGTCTTAGACACTCGTATCGATGAGATCGACGCGGAGATGGCTTCGCACCAGGAGGAGTTGGGTGCGCGGGCCGCAGGGTTGTGCGGGATTAAGGTGGAGCCAGATGAAGACGGTGAGGGGGAGATCGACATTTCGATCGAACAACCGCTACGCAAGATGGCGGAGGAACTCAACGCACTGGGTCGAGTGGATTCATTATCCAAAAATGAAACCGCCGAGATAAACGAATTGGACGCCGCAATCGGCGTCATCAATGGCGAGGCGGTCGAACCAGCACGAGATCGAGATGGGATGGAAACAAGTACGCCCGATCAGGCCGACACGCCTGCGAAAAGCAAGCAAGAACGATCATCAGGACAAACAGATGATGCCAGGCAGTCCGACGACGCGTAGGATTGATGGGCCCATGAGCAACCAGCAGCAAAACGTGGCGGGCAAACCGGCCATCGCCGGCGACCCGCGCGCGTGATGCGGCACGATGGAGCAGGATCGTATGGACCCTAATAAACCCAATCCGGAGCAACCCACCCGATCGGCGGTCTCAGATGCCGCGCCCCAGGATGCGGACGACACCTCCTCTTCAGAGGGGCGAGGGGTTGATTCACACGGTGACGACAGGATCACCCCCGGCTTCGGGGAAGACACCCATTCGCAACAAGGCCATCCCGCCGGAGATCTGGAGCGTCTCGATCAAGCGACGACGAAGGTCTCGGCCGT
>CAYXGR010000039.1:0-7716 GCA_964464525.1 uncultured Planctomycetaceae bacterium | reverse complement strand
CCGGGTGCCACAAGAACGACAAGGGGGGGTAGAATCCAGGGGGGCCGGGGCCTCCTCGAACACCCCGGAGGCCGACGCCCAAGGCGACAGGATTATGAACGAGCCATCTGGCAGCGATACAACGGAAATGGAGACGCGTCCTCAGAACGAAGCCTTCGCGGCGGATTCGAGCGACGTACCCCTCGATATGGAATTGCGACTGGCACAGCAGGAGCTTCGGCGTCTGCGCGAGAGAACCGAGAACAAGCCTCGATTGTCCGGTCGGTTGGATCCACCCAATCATAAACGAGATCCACGTGCATCGGGCCTCCGGGAGCGTGTGGCCCAGGCCCAGGCGGCCCTGGACGCACGGGCAGAACGGATCCGCTCGGAACTGAATGCCGAACGTAAACGGCTTCGAGCCTATCGTGAGAAACTCCAGGAAAAATCACGCGAACTGATCGAGGCGACACGCACGCAGAAGGCGAAACTGATCGAGCAGCGCGCGAAGTTGAAGGATCGTGCGGACGCCTTGTCGGCTCGAAAGGCGGCCTTGGATGCGGCTAATAACGATCAAACCGAAGAGACCGGCACCGATTCGCAACCCATCATAGAGACCCGGATTCTGGAATTTGAGCGGGATAGGGCCCAACGGTTGTCTGATCTGGAGACCGCGGAAGCCGCATTGTTTGAACGCGAGGCAGAACTGGATCGAATCGTCGAGGAGCGCACCCGCGAAGTCGCCGAGACGCTGGCCGAACGCGAAAAGGCCCTGGAGCTACGCGAAGCGGAATTGGGTCAATCGTCGGCCGAACTGGATCGGCAGAAAGAGGTTTTGACATCCCGTCTGGCATCGCTGGACAAAGAACTGACGACGCGGCGCGAGGAACTGGAAGTCGCGTTGGACGAAGAGTTGCACGCGCGGCGCGAGGAACTCGAGGAAGAGATTCGGCATAGAGAGGCGAACCTCGAACCGGGACATGCGCGACTGGAATCGCGTGCGTCTCTTCTGGACGAAAAGGCCGAAACGTTGGCACTACGCGATCAAACCTTGACGGGTCGCGAATCGGCGTTGTCGGAGAATGAGTCGGATTTTTCCCGGCGTATGGATGCGCTGGAAGCTCGGGCCGAACTGTTGAAACATCAGGAATCCGAGATCGAAGGGGTCCGGGAAGATCTGGCCTCCGAGCGGGCTGCACTCCATCAGGATCGGGAGGAAGCCGAGCGGCTGGTCCGCGAGAATCGTGAGCGGACCGAGGCGTTGAAGACACGAAGCGAGTCGCAACTCGAGTCGCAGGCAGCCCTGGAATCGGATCGAAGGGAACTGGAGGAAAGATGGGCCGCCGCGGAAGGGCGTCTGGCCGAGTTGGAGAAGGCGAAGTCCGATCTCGATGCACAATCGCAGGCGATTGAGGAAATCCAGCGGGATGTGGCCCAACGCGAAAGCCTTCTTGCAGATGACGCCCGTAAATATAAAACGATCGAAGCCCGTCAGGATGAGGTGGAGCGTGAAGCAGCGGAACTGGCCTCGCGCCGAGCGGAAGTCTTCCGCAGGGAAGAGGCCACCAAGCTGCGCGAAGAGGCCTGTGCGCGGGAACAGGCGGCGCAGGCTTCGGCGCGGAAAGATCTGGCCGAATCGCGTGAGCGTATGGAAACCCTGGCGGAGGAACTCGCCCGACGCGAGCGGGAGATCAACGATCGCGTGGCCCGCGCCGCGGAGATCGAACACGGCGCGCGGCAGGTGGATACGGAACTGCGTGATGAACGCGGCGAAATTGAAGACTTGCGTTCGTCGTACGATCGCGATGCCACCGCACTGGAGGTGTGGCGTGAGGAACTGACCCGAAAGAAGGAATCGCTAGACGCCGAGGCGTCGGTATTGAGTCTCGATCGGGAACAGCTCGACGACGATCAGAACCGGCTCGAGGCAGATCGGGCCGAGTTCGAGAAGCTGCAGGAGACCGTCGTATCCGAGCGGGATACGGTGGCCGCCAAGCAAGAAAACCTGTTGGAAACCAAGACCGAACTCGCGCAACTGCAAGACGATCTGGATCGCAACAAGTCGGAATTGGCAGACGCCCTGGCGCGGGTGGAGCGTGATCGACTGGCCCTGCGGGATCGCGAGCGCATGATCGAGGAGCAGTGCTCGGAGATCGAGGCGACGCAGGCGGAGATGGACGAGGCGCGCCGGCGCCTGGCCGATCGGATCGATGAGACGCGCGATCTACGCAGGAAATTGGCCGCAAAAATCAAGCGGCATCACGGCCGCAAGACACGGCTGGTTCGGGATGTCGCGGAGGTCGAGGAGCAGCGAACCCGGCTCGATGCGGCCACCGCCGAAGTCGAGCGCGAACGTGGGGAACTCACGCATCAACGAACGGAATTGGAGGATCAGAGATCGACCCTGGCGAAGGATCGCCGCGAGATGAAACAGGATCGAGAAGAACTGGAGCAATCACGCCGGACCTTCGAGGCCGGGCTGCGGCAACTGGAAGAAGATCGTCGCGACGTGATGGAGCGCGAGGCCCAACTGACCGAGAAGGCGGATCAACTGGAGGCCTTTCGCGATCGCCTCGAGGACGATCATGCGGCGCTGCAATCCGATAGAGAGGAAATCGTCGCGGGGCAGACATCTGAGGACGGCGCTTCCGAACAACTGGCCTCACTCCTGGCACAAGCCGAACGTGAGTCCGAACAACTCAAGGAACGGGCCCGGCAATTGGAGACCCACGAGGCAGCCGTTGCCGCCCGGGCTTCGGAATTGGCGCGGGCCGAAGATGCGTTGGAGCGCGATAAACAGACACAACAGACACATGCAGAATCAATAGAAAAGGACATCGAGGAGCTGGAAAACCGCCGGCTGGCGCTGGAAGCGGAGATGACAGAGCAACGCTCAGCCATCGAGGCGCGACGAGTCGAAGCACAGGCCTCCATCGAAGCGCGGAGAGAGCAACTTCGCGATCGCGAACGCGAGATGGAAGAGGGCCTCGTTCACCGCCGCGAGGAGTTGGAGAAGGAGACACTCGATCGAGAACAGGAACTCCTCGAAGAATTGCGCGGCAAGGTGGAGGCCGAACAGACGGAGCGAATGAATGCGCTCGCCCAGCGGGAAGAGGAAGTGGACATGCGCTGTGCCGCGCGCATCGAGGAGGTGGAGCGAGACATTGATCAGCGTCTGGAAATGCTCGAGTCGGAGATCAAGCAGCGCCGTCAACAGGCGGACGAAGCCCTTACGACGCGGGAACGGGCGTTCGAAGACGAGATGGGACAAGAACGGGCCGAGAGGGATGAACGGATCGAGGATCTGCGTCGTCGTCGAGCCACGGTCAGGCGGGAAGCGCGTGAGTCGAGGGAGACCGATCATTCGAATGACGACGCGGAGATGGGAGCCAATTTCCTGGAGGGCTTCGAGTCCGACTTCGAGCCGGTCGAGGAGGCCCTCATTTCGGAAGATGAGAATATCGAACGGCCGGCCGAGACCGAGCACATCGATCGATCCATCCCGACTTCTGAACCGTCTGAAGGTAGCGAGCCCCACAAGTCGACGCCCGCCACGGCGGCGCCCAGTCGCTTCAGGCCCGTTCAGACGGTGTTCTGGGCGGTGATGCTGGGGATGTTGGCCGCCGGATTCTATATGTGGTCGCCCGTCGAGAATGGGGAGGTCAAAGGGCGCCTCGTTCTGAATACCGATCAGCCGGGCGCGCAAATGAGTTCTCTGGAGGTGGTCAGTGATCTGATGGGCAATGCTCCGGTTTTCGAGATGGCGTCGAAAGAGGCCAAGGTCGATCTGACGCAGCGGGTCCGCGAAGAGATGATCCATATTGCGCCGTCCCAGGCGGGTGGAGGCGTGGAACTGACATCCCTGGTATCGGATCCATCGCAGCAGGCGATCCATCAGGGATGGATCGACGCGCTCGGTCGGGCCTACGTTCGGTCGCTGGCGCACCGCGAGGTCTCGGAAAGCAAGCGTCGACAGACGCTGGAATCGGCTGCCCGACAGCGGGAAGAAAAGTTTTCCGAGTGGAAGGAGTCCTCAGCCGCGCTCATGAAAATGAAAGTGGCATTTGACAAGGCCTTCCCGTCGGAAGATGGATCCAAACCCTCGGGTTCCCAGGTTGAACTGACAGGAGACGCCGCCACGGCGCAGGTCGAGGCAGAGGCCGCCCGAAAGGCACTGGATTCCTATCCCAAGACGGCCCCGAGCAGTCCCATCGTCCCGCGCGAGGACGATGTAACCGCGGCGATGGCGACCGATCGGCAATTGGTCGAGCAAATAGCGGAGCGAGATTCGAAGGCGCACGAATTTCATCGCGTACTCACCACGGCGATATCGGGCGCCCAGACCCCCTTGACGGCGCTGTTGGCTGGAATCGAATCGTTCTCGTCCGAGGTTCAACGACAACTGGCGAATCAGACCGATCCGGATATTCGCGGGGAGTTGGAATCCATCGCGGTGAGTCTGTCGGACTACACCGATTATGCCGAGACGTTTGCGGATCGCTGGGACGAGTTGGCCCCGAAGGTGGCATCGTGGACGCCGAAGAGCGATCCCGACCTGCTTCTCGAATATCAGAAGCAGGCGGAATCCCTGGTTCGTGCCTTTTATCGCGAATCCAAGAAGGCCTTCGGCGAAGTCACGAAGCAGGCGGATGCCATCGGCCGGGGCGGATCGGAAATGACCCAACGGCGGATCATTCATAATTCACTACAAAAGCTGTCTCATGCGGGACATACCGCTCGAAATGAATGGATCGAGTCGGTCGATGGCGTGGTTCCGGCGAATAATCGGGAATTGCAGGCCCTGCGCGACACCTTGCGGAACCTGGCATCTCGGATCGACCAGGGCCGCGCCGTCCATCGGGCCGCCGTGGAAAAAGAGTTAACGCAGCAGCGCAAGACGCTTTGGGCCGCCCGCCTGGATCGATTGAAGACACAAGTCGTCACTGCAGAGGCCCGCTTTCGGGATCTCAGCCAACAAGCCATGACCGCAATGGAGTCGGCGCTCAAGGAAGATCAGACGATGATTCGGGAAATACGCACGCGACGCGACGAGATCGACCGCCGGAAGGAGACCGTTTCCCGAATCGAACTGGATCTTCGTGAGCTAGACAACCGCATCGATCAGTTGGAGGCGGGCGAAGCGATCAGCATGGCCGGCGCGGTCCGCTACGAGCCGGCCGAACCGGTGGCACAGGCACTGTTTGACTGGAGTCGGCGTACTCCGGCGTTGGGGCTGAGCGGGCTCGTCGCGTTGCTCTTCACGATTCTGGTCTGGGTACTCAGCCGGCAGCGTCGTACCGACTGACGATTGCGGATTTTGGGGGATGGGCTCAGTTCGGATCGGGAACGCATGCTGCGTGTGATGCTGTTGTCGACGGATCTGGAGAAAGGCGGGCTTCCCCTTCGCCTGGCGAATCTGGCGCATCACTTGAAGGCAGCCGGAATCAAACCGGTCGTCGGCTGCCTGGCCCCGCGCGGCCCGCTTCATGCATCCCTTGAATCAGATGGAATCGAGACCTTCGCCTGTGACGCCTCAGGCGCGCTCGACGCATCCTGTCTCGTTCGCTTCGTACGTCAACTCCGCCGGATCGATCCGGACCTGATCCACGCATCCCTGTTTCACGCAAACCTCGCGGCCCGTCTGTGCGGTCGGCTCGATCGTCCACGGCCGATTCTCACATCGACAGTCACGATCGAGATCGAACGTCCCCTGCACCGCTGGCTGGAGGCGCTGACGTCGGGATCGTCGGATTGGCACGTTGCGAATTCGCGTGCCGTTGAGGACCATATCCAAACGGACCTGGGTTTCGCGCCCGAGCGTGTCGAAGTCATCCCCAACGGTATTGATCTGGATCGAATCGATCAGAGGCAGCCCGCTCGTCGTAGTGAATTCGGCATCGATGAGAACGTTCCACTAATCATCTGGGCCGGCCGGATGGATCCGGTGAAAAATCTCAAGACGTTTGTAGATGTAATGGGGCGGATACGCCAACAGCATGAATTGCGGGCACTCCTATTGGGCGATGGACCACAACGACCCCATATCGAGACCTATGTCATTAAAAAGGGATTGAGGGATGTCATCGCGATGCCGGGTTGGTCTGATGGAGTGGCAGCGTGGCTCAAGACCGCGGACATCCTGCTGTTGCCCTCACGAACCGAAGGCTGCCCCAATGTGATACTCGAGGCGATGGCCTGCGGTTGCGCAGTAGTCGCGAGCAATGTGCCGGGATGCGCGGAGTTGATCCAACCGGGACGGACCGGCGAGTTGTGCGCGGCCGATGATGTGGATGGTTTCACCCAACGAGTGCTCCGACTTTTGGTCGATCCCGATCGAAGACATCGTATTGCTGAACAAGCCCGATCCAACGTCGCCCGGCGACACGATATCCAAGATGTGGTAGGTCAATGGTGCTTTACTTACAACCGGTTGATGCTGAATCGCTGAGTGCCTGTATCCATCGCGCCCTGCTCCATGACCTTGGAGTCCGATGCGGCCGAAAAAAAACTTTCCACCGCAACATCCTATAATAACAAAAGTTCCATCTCATTAGAGCATCCATCCCCCCATGAATCACCAATATGACGGTTTTTATTCTTGCATGTGGTGGGGGATTGTGTATCGTTATCCCATGAAGTGGGGATGAGTGGTTCGCCGAGGATCATCGTGAATAAACATGATTTTCACAGGGTACTTCGAACATACCATCGATGCGAAAAATCGGCTCGCGATCCCATCGCGATTCCGAAGCCGCATGGATCCCGAGGCGGATGGCAAGGCCTTTGTCATCGTACCCGGCCAGCCTCCCAACACCTTGTGGCTCTATACGGAACGGCACTTCGAGAGGCTGTCCGCACGAGCCGATTCGGCCTTGATTCCCAACGACGATCAACTGCGTTTCGAGCAGATTTTCTATCCCCTGGCCGAGATTCTGGACCTGGATACACAGGGGCGCATCCTCGTGCCCGAGCGGATGATCGTGCGGGCCGAACTCAGCCGCGAGGTGGTCATCTGCGGCGTGCGCGATCATGCCGAGATTCGGCCCCGGGAGGGATTTGACGAACAGGTTGATGAGGCCTGGCGACACTATCGGGAGTCTCAGTTGAAGGCCCGGGAAGTGTATCAGGAGACACGGCGGCAATCCGGCCCAGAGGCCGGTCAAGCCTGACCAGTGGGCGGCACGGTGTCGCCCAGGTGAGGTGGATTCGAGTATGGCTGTGCGGAAGGAGATCGGATGAGGGTCTCCTTCCGCCCGCCAGTTTTTTCAGAATAACAACTGCCTGTGCGACGGATCAGGGAGGGTCACAGTCGCGACAGCGTGCGGAATTGCCCGGTTGGCATGTCTCGAGCGCGCGAGCGCCATCCACGCATGGGCCGCGAAACCGGTAACCCGAAAATCGATCCCCCGACCAGTCGAGCGGACGCGGGATCGACGGGCCCGAGCGGTCAGATCTGTTGACGGATGGACGACGTCTCTTTCTCGCCGTAGAGATGCACAACGACTCGCGCGCGAGCATGTGGGTCGCTTCGTGAGAATGTGTCCCCCTACCGGAATATTCGGCGCGTTGAATCGGCGCCCGATCATCAAGGATGATGATCGGACGCCGACTTTTTTATCTCCACGATCCCCGAGGGAGAAGTGGCGCGTGTGCCACTGCTTCAAGCAGTGCCGATTGCCCCATGCCTCTCCGATACTCGGGTGCCATGCTTACACGACCCGGCAGTATCGGGTCGGG
>CAYXGR010000038.1:6371-15169 GCA_964464525.1 uncultured Planctomycetaceae bacterium | reverse complement strand
TTACCTAACAAGCGCTTGCTTGCAGGATCCATGATATGTCTGAAACTTGCTCACCTATGAAGGATCAGATCAGCCGGGCTGCCTGTCACCTGTTTCGGGAGCGAGGATTCCATGCGACTTCCGTTCGTGACATCGCGGAGGGGGTGGGTATTCAGGGGGGCAGCCTCTACGCCCACATGGAAAAGAAGGACGATCTGCTGTGGGGGATCGTGAACGATGCGGCGGATCGCTTTTTTGCCGCCCTTGAGCCGATTGCCCAGGCCGATCTCGACATCATGCAGAAACTTCGCCGTGTACTGCTCGCCCATGTCTCTGTAATCACTGACGATCTGGATGCCGCGGCGGTCTATTCGGTCGAGTGGCGACACCTGACGACCGAGCGATACGAGGCGATCAAGAAGCGCCGTGATGCGTATGAACACCTGTTTCGTTCACTCGTGGGCGAAGCGATCCGCGAGCGGTTTATCACTGCTCCCGATACGTCGAGCGCGGCCCTGTTTATTCTTTCGTCGCTCAACACTATCTTTACGTGGTATCGTCCGGATGGCCGCCTGAGTTCCGAGGAAGTCGGTCGAATGCTGACAGACTATATATTCGACGGTCTTCGGCGGCGGATGGTTTGAAGGAATTGGAGATTGGACCATGGTTCAGGCCGTTCAAGAACACCTGATCGACGACAAGCGAGGCGATCCGGGGTATGAGGAAAACCTGGCGGCGTTTGAGCGGCGGATCTCTCGGGGCGACAAGGTCGAGCCGGGAGACTGGATGCCCTACGACTATCGCATGCAGCTCGTGCGCTTGATTCACGTGCACGCCAACAGCGAAATATGCGGGGCCCTGCCGGAGGGCGGCTGGATACCGCACGCCCCGAGCTTCAAGCGGAAGCTGGCCCTGGTCGCCAAGGTGCAGGATGAGGTCGGCCACGCGCAGTTGCTCTATCGCGCCGCGGAGACACTGGGAAAGTCGCGTGAGTCGATGATCGAGGAACTCATTGCGGGCAAGGCGAAATATTCAAACGTTTTTCACTATCATGCGAAGAGTTGGGCCGACGTCGCCGTCATCGCCTGGCTGATTGACGCCGCCGCGATCGTGAACCAGGCCATGATGGCCGAGGGTTCCTACGGCCCGTATGCCCGGGCACTGAAGCGGATCTGTTATGAGGAGGCGTTTCATCTGACGCATGGATATGACATGTGCATCACGCTGGCGACGGGGTCCACGCTGCAGCGCGACATGTTGCAGGATGCACTCAATCGCTGGTGGAAGCCGATCATGATGTTTCACGGACCGACGGATCGAGAATCCAGACACACCGAAATGTTGATGCGCTGGCGGATCAAGCTGAAGACCAATGATGAGCAGCGGCAGATCTTTCTCAAGAAATATCTGCCCAAGGTCTTCAACCTGGGCTTGTCGGTTCCGGACGAAAACCTGCATTATGACGAGAAAGCCAAGGCGTGGCATTACACCGAGCCGGATTGGGACGAGTTTTTGAATGTCGTGCGGGGCAACGGTCCGGCGAGCGCCCTACGGCTGGCCACGCGAAAGCTGGCCCACGAGGAGGGCACCTGGGTTCGCGAGGCC
This sequence comes from uncultured Planctomycetaceae bacterium, assembly GCA_964464525.1. Lineage (GTDB taxonomy): Bacteria > Planctomycetota > Phycisphaerae > UBA1845 > UTPLA1 > CAYXGR01. The sequence continues at coordinate 13,585 of CAYXGR010000038.1, read as the reverse complement.
CTGGCCGCCGCGGTGAGGGGACGACCGGCACCCCTGCCCGCGGGGAGGAATTGAGAATAGCGAATGATGAATAGCGAATAGCGAAAGCGCTGTGGCACCGGTTTCCAACCGGTGCGAAACTTTTGACTGGAAACTGGAAACTCGTAATAAAATGTCCGACACGCAATGGCCCGTTTATGAAGTGTTTCATCAGCAGGCGCGGGGAGAGCCGCATGTTCACGTCGGTTCGATCCATGCCCCGGACGGCGAGGCCGCGATCATGCTGGCCAAGGAGCAGTACGGCCGGCGCCAGGCATGTGTCAACTTGTGGGTTGTGCCGGCCGAGGCGATCCTGGCGACCGAGTATGAAGACGCTGATATATTTGAGCACGGCACGGACAAGAGCTACCGCGAGGCCTACGGCTATCAGACCACCAAGCGAGCGCGGGAACTCGGCGACAAGGAGGAGATTTGAACTTCGCTGGGCCGAGAATTCTTTCTCGTTCCTGTTCGCAGATTCTCAACGAGCATGACACAACACACGATGCAATCCAATTTAAGCCAAAAGACGAAATCGGCGTTGATCGATTTGCTCTATCGGCTGGCCGACGACAATCTGGTCCTCGGCCATCGCAACTCGGAGTGGACCGGCCTGGCGCCGATCCTGGAATCGGACATCGCCTTCTCCTCAATGGCCCAGGACAAGATGGGCCATGCCCTGACCTTTTACAGGATTCTTCAAGACTTGGGCGAACTCGATCCCGACCGGCTGGCATTTCTGCGGACCCCCGAACAGTTTCGATGCTGCTCGCTGGTTTCGCTCGAACGCGGCGACTGGGCGCTGAGTTCGGTCCGCCAGTTTCTCTTTGACGAGGCCGCGAGCGTTCGATTCGACGCCCTGGCCGAGAGTGACTATGAACCGCTGGCCCAGGTCGTCCGAAAGCTTCGCTGCGAGTTGAAATATCACGTCATGCACGGGCGTCTGGCCATGCGCCGATTGGGAATCGGGACGGATGACAGCCACGGTCGCATGCAGATCGCGCTGGATCGGTTGTTCCCCCACGCCCTGGGCATCTTCGAACCGACGCAGTGGGACGAGACGCTGGCCCGCGATGGCATCCAGCCACGCGAGGCGGATTTATGCGAACAGTGGCGAGCGCGGATCGCACCGGTCATCGAAGAGTCCAGCCTGACGCTTCCGGCCGATGTCGAGCCTGCTTACGGGGGCCGCACCGGCCGACATCCACAGACGCTCGTCATTTTGCTTGAAGACATGCAAAAGGTCTATCGGCTCGAACCTGCGGCCGAATGGTAGTGACCGACCGAATCAGCGACCGTCAGAATCAGAGCCGCGACCGTGAGGGAGCGGATGAGTGGCATGGCGAACAGGGGGCCTAGCCAAGGACAACGCGGCCATGCCGGATACCTGAACGAACGCCATGCCCGCGCTGAAGCTTGGGCATGCCACCCCATCGAATGGTAAGCGCGCTTATGGCCCAACACGAAGAACAAGCAACCTCGAAGCAGGACGACGCCGTTCGCCGCATCTGGGATGCACTGGAGTCGGTCAAGGATCCCGAGATCCCCGTCATCTCGCTTGTCGAGTTGGGGATGATACCCGATGTGACTATGACGTCCGGTCGCGTAACGGTGCGGATGCTGCCCACCTTTGCCGGATGTCCCGCGCTGGAGGTCATGCGCGGCGACATTCGCCGGGCGGTCGAGGCGGCGGGCTTTCCCGATCCGCGGGTGGAGGTGGTGTTTGATCCACCCTGGACGACGGACCGGGTGACGCCGGCGGGACTGAAAAAGTTGAAAAAGTTCGGGCTGGCCCCACCGCAGAGACACGGCGGCATGGGCGCGACCGAGAATGCGCTGGAGCAGGTCGCCTGCCCGCATTGCGACTCGAAGAACACCACGCTCGAATCGATGTTCGGCCCGACGCTCTGCCGATCGATTCACTACTGCAACGACTGCCGACAGTCGTTCGAGCAATTCAAGCCGGTATAATAGGTCGATGAGTTGATCCAAGAATCTCGCCGGTCCGTCTATGGGCTCGGTTAATTGGTGAGGCGAGAAAACAATGGTTTCAGATAAGATTCGCATAGATGACGTGGACATCGCCGGATTTTGCCGTCGCAATCACATATGCAGATTATCATGGTTCGGTTCGGTGTTGCGAGATGATTTTCGATCGGATAGCGATATTGATGTCTTGGTGGAATTCGATCCCGCACATGTGCCGGGTTTCATTGGGCTGGCGAGAATGGCACGAGAACTATCCGATATGCTGGATTCCCGTAAGGTTGATATTCGAACCCCTGACGATTTAAGCCATTACTTTAGGGACGAAGTGATAGCTTCGGCCATGGTGCAGTATGACGCCGGATGATCGAATCCGTCTTCGTCATATGCTAGACGCTGCACGCGAGGCGCTTGAATTCGTGTCGCGGCGTACGCGTCAAGATCTCGACACCGATCGGATGCTAGTTCTCTCATTGGTCAAGGAGATTGAGATTATCGGAGAAGCCGCTTCCCGGTTGTCACAGGAAACAAAATCTTCGATACGAGAGATTCCATGGCAGGACGTCATAGGAATGCGGAACCGCCTGATACATGTCTATTATGATGTCAACCTCGACATTGTTTGGAGTGCGGTCACGATAGAGCTTCCTTCCCTTCGTTCAAACCTGGAAATGGTATTGAATATCTGAGCGACCCTTCATTCCCATCCTGATACTCATTCCGAAATAAGGTTCGCACCCCGGAACCTTCGGGCTTTCACCAATCCAACGGAGCACGCCAGATTGTACAAAGCTCTGAAATGGGAATAGACGCGATGAGATTATTGGTTTCTGACGGCTCGGCGATGGGTGAGGAACGGCCTGCAAATCGAAACAGGGCGTCATTGCCTCCATCACGCATGTGTGCGATTTCATGAATCCGCATGCCCGGCAGTCCGGCAATCGGCGCCAGAATCTCTCGGCTGCCTGCCTGTACTACGTAGCCGCTGGGAAACGCGTCAAATGGATGAATACAATTATTCCCCAAGAAAAATTCCGTCTCCAAGCCCGATGCGATGGCCATTTCCGCCACGGCGGTCGCCACGCCCCCGTCTCCACAATCGTGCGCGGCGACGATATCACCCTCTCGTATCAGATCCGCCACGATCGAATGAAGCCCGGGCGACTCGGAGAGATGGATGTCTTCCCAGCGATTCGCCTCGGCCCCCACAAAGAAGAGCCGCGCCGCCCCGTCGATCAATCGAGGAACCGAGGTGATGCATCGGCGTACGTCTTCAACCCCGGCGACGGCCGAGATGAGCAGCGAACAGGGAATCGACAACCTGTCGGGATGATGGTCCTGTTGGGCCGCGAACCGTTCCGATTCGTCGGGATAGTGCGTGTTGATTACATCGCGCACCCGAATCGCATCCGCGTGACTCATGGAAAAAACGTTGTTCAGCGAGTCCTTCCCGCTGATGAACGGCAGGGCGTAGGCCTTGGCCGCGTCGTAGCAGGCTTGGCATGCCCGGACGAGCGCGCCCAGCGCGTGGGGATCATCCGAACTCGGCCAGCAGAAATTGTCGAGAATCGCGGTTTGTCGTGGATCGCCACCGACGCAGACGACGTTACGCACCGCCTCGTCGATCGCCGCGACCGCCATCCAGTAGGGATCGGCGTCTTCCATCTCCGGGGCCATGCCGCAGCCGATGGCGATGCCGCGATTGCTGTCCAGTCTCGGGCGGATGACGGCGGCGTCCGACGGTCCGTCGCCGGGGCCGACCAGCGGTTTGACGACCGAACCGCTTCGCACTTCGTGGTCGAACTGACGGATGATCCAGTGCTTCGACGCTACGTTCGGGTCGCCGAGATGTTGCTTGAGTAATTCGATCGGGGTCTTTCTGGAACGCGTCGATTCGACCTTGCTCGCTTGTTTTGGCGGATGCCACTCGGCGTGCAGAGTCGTGCGCGGCAGGCCTTCGTGCAGGAAGGCCATGTCGAGGTCGCCGACGAGGGTGTTCTCGTACCGAACCACCAAACGGTGAGCATCGGTGAAGCGTCCGATGACGGTCGCCTCGACATCCTCGCTTTGCGCCAACGCAAGCAGTGGTTCCACGTTCTCCGGCGGGACAGCAAGCACCATCCGCTCCTGGGCCTCTGAGATCCAGATCTCGTCGTAGCGCAGACCGGCATACTTCAGCGGCACACGCTCCAGGTTCACCTCGACGCCCGTCTTCTCGCCCATCTCGCCGATCGCCGAAGAAAGCCCCCCCGCGCCGCAGTCCGTGATCGCGGAGAACAAGCAGCGGCGCGCGTCGATTTCGGATTGAGAATCGGGCGCGGGAGGATCACGGTAGTCCCGCGCCTGAAGAATCACATCGAGGACCTTCTTTTCCTCGATCGGGTTGCCGATCTGAACGGCGTGGGCGAATTCGTCCTCGTGGCTGTCGCTCAGTTCCGCGCTGCTGAACGTCGCACCGTGGATACCGTCCCTGCCCGTCCGACCGCCCATCAGCACGATCGCGTCGCCCGGTCGGACCTCCTTATCGATGCGATCACGCGGGATCAGGCCGACACAACCGCAATAGACCAACGGATTGCCCAGATAGCGGGGGTCAAAATGGACCGCGCCGTTGACCGTGGGGATGCCCATCCGGTTGCCGTAGTCCCGCACCCCGGCGACCACACCCTTGAGTACGGCCCTGGGATGAATGATCCCCTTGGGAAGGCCGTCGATCGGCCAGTCCGGCGGGGCGACGCAGAACACGTCGGTATTGGCGACCGGCTTAGATCCCAGTCCGCATCCCAAAATGTCTCGAATCACGCCGCCCAGGCCCGTCGCCGCGCCACCGTAGGGTTCGATCGCCGAGGGGTGGTTGTGCGTCTCGACCTTGAAGGCGATACCGTCTCGTGCGTCGAAACCGATGATGCCCGCATTATCCTCGAAGACCGACAGACACTCCGGGCCGCGGCCTTCTTCCATCAATTCGAATGTGGCTCGGGCGATGGTATCTGCCAGGAGGTTGTCATAGTGGATCGTCGTTTCCGGTTGGTCGTGAATGGATCGGCCTTGGATCCAATCCTTACTGCCCGGAATGGGAGTACCTTGATAAGCAAATGCCGACTTGAGCGTCTTGTGAACGCAATGCTCCGACCACGTCTGAGCCAATGTTTCCAACTCCAGATCGGTCGGGTCTCGCTTGGCCTCGGCAAAGTGTTGACGGAGGGTCCGCATCTCGTCGAGTGAGAGGAACAGGTGTTGCTCGCGGCTGAGCCGCTGCAGTGTGGGATCGTCCATGTCCCGGAGCGGCACGGTCATCCGTTCAAAGGGAAGTGTGGGGGGGCGAGGAGCCGGTCCGATCGGCCTGCCGCCGACCACGATATCCTCGATACAGTCGTTGCCGAGAAGCCGCGGGAGCCTAAGAAGATCGCTATCAGCGGGTATTGGATGAATTTCATAATGGCGACCGGTGCGGACGCCGGCTGCGGATATGCCCATATCCGCCAGGGCGAGGGCGGTCGAGTTCCCAACGGGGTCGGTGACGCCCGGCTTAAAGAAGACCTCGATGGCGAGACCGTCTTCCTGTTCCGGGAACGGCTCGCCTTCTCGTGTTGTCAGACAGGATTCGGAGACCGGGTCGGTCAGCAATTCATCGGCGATCCGCTTTACAACCGTGGGTTCATCGGGACCGGGCACATTGAGGTCAATCAGGAAAAGCCGGGCCGTTCGGACCCCATCGACGGATCGAATCCCGAAATCCCGGAGGGTCCGGTAAGTCTGGATCCCGAGGGGATCGGCCTGATCCGGCCGGGGTGAGACCTGAAATTTCCAGATCGCCATGGAGGTTCCTATAACTCACCGCAACCGGGCTGGACGGGCGCAATATTATGATATATATTGGCTTAGAATTACACGCCGGGCTCGCAATCAGCGAGGAGTCTACGTCGATCCCACACTTACGTCAAATTGTCCTTGAAGAGCCATATGCCGATGGTTTAGGCTATCCGACCACGATTGGCTTATGAAGGCAGCACTTTGTTCGACTCGCGGTTGAAGTCAACCCGAGGCGGTGATCGAAACAGAAGGAAACTCTTTGAATGAATAACCAGTCCAATAGTTCAACCGCGGGCGATCTTGGGATGTGTCTGGAATTCGAACGCCCTATGGCCAAGATGGAGCGGCAGCTCGAGGAACTCGAGGCCGGCCAATCGGTCACCGGTCGCGACGTGTCGGCGACGATCCGCACCATGCGGGCAGAATTGACAGCCGCCCGGCGCAAGCTCTATGCCAATCTCAATGCTTGGGAAACGGTTCAGATGGCCCGCCATCCGAAGCGACCTCTGGTGCCGGACTATCTCAACCTGATGGTCCGGGACTTCTGCGAGCTGCACGGCGACCGAAACTTCCGCGACGATCGAGCGATCATCACCGGCCTCGGTCGCATCGGCAACCACAAGTGCCTGTTCATCGGTCACAACAAGGGCAAGGACACCAAGGAGCGGCTGGAAAACTGTTTCGGTATGGCTCACCCGGAAGGCTATCACAAGGCCCTGGTCAAGATGAAGCTCGCCGAGAAATTCGGCCTGCCCGTGGTTTGCATGATCGACACGGCCGGCGCCTACCCCGGCATTGGCGCCGAGGAACGCGGCATCGCCACCGCCATTGCGGTCAACCTGATGGAGATGTCCCGGCTTCGCGTACCGATCGTATGCGTCGTGATCGGCGAAGGCGGTTCGGGCGGTGCCCTGGGCATCGGCGTCGGCGATAAGCTCGCCGTCCTGGAGCATGCCTATTATTCCGTGATTTCCCCCGAGGGTTGCGCGGCGATCCTGTGGAAATCGGCCGAATATACCCAAACCGCGGCCCACGCCCTCAAGTTCACCGCAAAGGATCTCAAGCGTCTCAATCTCATCGACGAGATCATCAAGGAGCCGCTCGGCGGCGCCCATCGCGATCCGGCTACGACCGCCGCCAATGTCGAGAAGTATATCATCGATTCACTCCGCGATCTGAAACGCTGCAAGATCGACACGGTCCTGAAGCGCCGTTACAAACGGCTTCGCGAATTGGGCAGCTTCTTCACCGATGCCGAGGCATCCAAATCTGCCAAAACCGTCAAAACCAAGCCCCGCACAAAGGCCGCTTCCGGCAACGGTTCCGCGAAACAGACCCCGAAAAAGACACCCGCGAAGCTGGTCGTCACCCAATAGGCCTAGCGTTGCCCCATCCGA
>CAYXGR010000038.1:0-6271 GCA_964464525.1 uncultured Planctomycetaceae bacterium | reverse complement strand
AAAGACACCCGCGAAGCTGGTCGTCACCCAATAGGCCTAGCGTTGCCCCATCCGAGCCCCGAGTGCAAGCGAGTGGGAACAACACCAACCCCGCTCTCCCGTCGCCAAGGGTGAACATCAGCATTACGCGATATCCCCACTTCGCATGGTCCGTGCCGGTCCCGGTGCTCTGGGGGGGCTTGGACCCGCTCGCTTGCGCTCGGGGCTCGGATTGGATCTGTTCCGACCCATGGCCCCAATCGAGAATCATTGCGAGAGCCATCACCGAACGAGCCTGACCGCCCGCTTTCGGTTATCATATCCAGACCGAATCATCCGGCGTTGCCGAAAATCCATCCGGACCCAACACCCGCGGGATTCACACTCAGATGACTGATCCAACTCTGAAAGCCAAACTCAACCGGATGCGAGACTCCCTACGCGCACTTCGCCGTGTGGCCGTGGCATTCAGCGGCGGGGTGGATTCCACCTTCGTCCTCAAGGTCGCCGCCGACACCCTCGGCCCGGAAAACGTCCTCGCCGTCATCGGTAACACGGCCAGCCTCCCCCGCCGAGAACTGCACGAGGCCGAGCGCCTCGCCGAGTCGATGAATGTCCGATGCCGGCTCATCGACCCCGGCGAGTTCGACAACCCGAAGTATCTCGCCAATCCGAAGGATCGCTGCTATTTCTGCAAGGACGCCCTCTACGCGCGGATGGCCGAGGTTCTGGCCGCCGACGGATTCCACGCCATCGTCAACGGGGCCAACACCGACGATCTCGGCGACTATCGGCCCGGTCATTCCGCCGCCATCGAACACACCGTCCATTCCCCCTGCGTCGAGGCCGGTCTCACGAAGGCCGACATCCGCACGCTGTCCGCCGAGATGGGCCTGCCGACGGCCGACAAGCCCGCCGCCCCGTGCCTGTCCAGCCGCGTGCAGTATGGTGAGGCGATCACCCCGGAAAAGCTGGCCATGATCGAACGCGCGGAAAATTTTCTACACGACCTCGGCCTCCGCGAATGCCGCGTCCGCCACCACGGCAATCTTGCCCGCATTGAAGTCCCCGCCGATCGAATCGAATCGCTGGCCGCCGCCGAGACGCGTGCCCGGATCGACGCCGCCTTCCGCGAGTTCGGCTACCAATACGTCACGATCGACCTCCGCGGCTTCCGAAGCGGCAGCATGAATGAGGTGATCGCATTCGGTAAGCGACAGCGAGTTTAGATCATCGCGGCTGTATCCAAGGATGCGCGTCCGGTCTCCAAGATGTGATACAATCAGTGAGATCATGCAGCCCGATATGCTTCGACAACTTCTCGACGCCGTCCGCAACGGCGAGACCTCGATCGACGACGCCCTGACGCGTCTCCAGCGCCTTCCCTTCGAGACCACCGACGCCGCGACGATCGACCACCATCGGTCGCTTCGATGCGGGTTCGCCGAGGTCATCTACTGTGCGGGCAAGACACCCGAACAGGTCGCCGACATCTTCGCAAAGCTCGTCCGCGCCGGTGGCAACACCCTCGCCACCCGGGCCACCGCCGAACATGCCCGCGCCGTCCTCGAAACCGTTCCCGACGCGGTCCATCACGAGATCGCCCGCTGCATCACGCACCGGGCCGTCCCCGCGAAAATATCAACGGGCACCGTCGTCCTCGTCTCCGCGGGTACGAGCGATCTTCCCGTGCTTGAAGAGGCCCGCGTAACCTGCGAGATCATGGACCAGCCGACGAAGACGCTCACCGACGTCGGCGTCGCGGGCATTCATCGGCTGCTCGACAAGACCGAGATGCTTCAAGCCGCCCGCGTGATCGTCGCGGTCGCGGGCATGGATGGCGCCCTGCCCGGCGTCATCGGCGGTCTGGTCCGGGCGCCGATCATCGCCGTCCCGACGAGCGTGGGCTACGGCGCCGCCTTCGGCGGTCTCGCCCCGCTGCTGACGATGCTCAACGCGTGTGCCCCCGGCGTTGCCGTCGTGAACATCGACAACGGCTTCGCCGCGGGCACCCTAGCCGCGATGATCAACCGAATCGGCGAGCCGGCCTGATCCGAGCCCCGAGCGCAAGCGAGCGGGTGTTGTCCCGGGTGCCATGCTTACACGTCCGGGTGCATGACAGTTTGGGCGGGCCAAACGGATCCCGCCTTCGCCGGGATCGAATCGTGAAAGCCCGGCTGAAGCCGGCTGAGGGGAGTTACCCATGGCGTCCACCACCGACTGAAGTCGGTGGCAAACAAAAAACTGCCGGCTGAAGCTGGCAAGTGAAACCGCGAATTCTGTCATGGACCCTACACGTCCCGGCAGTATCGGGATGGATAAGCATGCGATACGAAAAGTGTGCCACTGCTTCAAGCAGTGCAAGATGGGAAGAAGAGCCACGGACCTCAGTCCGTGCGGCTGCCCGAACCCGCACCGGCCCTAATAGGGTAGCGCTAAGTATTTCAGTAGCATCCGGCTACGAAAGCGTTCGGCAAGTGTGCCACTGCTTCAAGCAGTGCGGAAATAGAACAGGTACGAACACAGGCGAACCGTGAAAAATAGCCAATTTCAGGAGCAGGAGCCCGCAATCGAGCGCATCAACACGATCCCCAAACTCCCCCCGCGCCCGGCCGACGCCCACAAGGGGCAATTCGGCCGAGTCCTCGTCATCGGCGGCTCGCGCGGGATGATCGGCGCCCCGGCCCTCGTCGCCAACGCAGCCCTTCGCAGCGGGGCCGGTCTCGCCACCGTCGCCTGCCCGAAGTCTATCCAGACGGCCGTCGCCACACTCTGCCCCTGCGCCACGACGATCCCGCTCAAAGAGACAGCCGGCGGGCTCATCGATGGGATGGATGCGTCCGCCAGGCTGGCGTCGAGCGGGGCGTTGAATCCGGGCAACGGGATGACCGTCATCGCCGCCGGTCCGGGGCTGGGCGGAGGCGGGTCGACGTTTAACCGGAAGTGGTTTCACCTACTGAGCCGGTTAGAACAGTCCGACTTTCCCATCGTACTCGACGCTGACGCCCTCAACTCCATGGCCCCGCTCGATGACAGATTGATCGACAACCTCGGATCGCTGTTTCGACGATCCATCCTCACGCCGCACCCCGGCGAGATGGCCCGATTGTGCGACGTGGAAACGGTGGAGGTTCAAAGGGATCGTGAAGGTTTCGCCGTCGAGCTCGCGCGGAAGCTGTCGATCGTTTCAGCGGCCAATCTTGAGAATGATCGCGCGGTCGTCGTCCTCAAGGGGGCCGAGACTCTCGTCACAGACGGTTGGCGAATTTATACAAACCGAACGGGTAATCCGGGCATGGCGACCGGCGGGAGCGGTGATGTGTTGACTGGGATCGTTGCCGCGTTGGTGGGGCAGGGTTTTCCGCGCTTCGACGCGGCAATTCTTTCCGTTCATCTCCACGGTCGAGCGGGTGATCTTGGCGCGGAACGGTTTGGCTTAGTCTCGCTGATCGCGACTGATCTGATCGACACGCTGCCGCAGGCGTTACAATCACATTGATGACCGATGGATGAATCGTCATGAGCTGGCAAATTGAGCATGGAGAACTGATTTGCAATGGGCAGATCGTTGATTTTGATTTGCCCATCTTCAAAGCCATTGAAATCAGCGGAATTATTGTGGTTGTATTGGATGTGCCAAGAAATCAAAGTATGACGGAAAACGTTCTTGGCGTATTGCCTAACGGGACTCTGGTCTGGCAAATTGAGAAGATTCCTGACTTATCGATGCATCCGGCTAATTGCTATACAGGTGTCCGCGAAGGCCCATCTGGGACAGCCATTGTGTTTAACTGGAGTTGCATCGATGTCACGATTGACGTGAAGACAGGGAAGGTGCTGGATTCAAGGATTACGAAGTGACGACGAGTAGAGACTGTGTGTGTGCCACTGCTTCAAGCAGTGCCGAATGGATCACGACGAGAAGAAAATCCAGTATATAAGAGGGTGTATAAGAAGTCATGCCAGAGCCGTGTTCATCAGGAAAGGCTCTGCATTTGCCCGCGATGACCGCTCCCTTACGGTCGCGGCTCTGATGAAAGCGTCGCTTTTTAAACACCCTCTAAGGCGGACTCGCCCCTCTTCCAACGATCGGTTGTGATCGGGTATAGTACGGGCATGTCCAACCCGCCGCCGGAGTGCGGCACTGATCGGAGTCGAGTATGCCCACACAGGTTGATCCCGCCATCAAAAAAGCCACCGAGGAGTTTCGGGCCAAGTTCCAGGCCGTCCGCGAGGAGATCGGCAAGGCCATTGTCGGTCACGATGAGATCGTCCAAGGCGTCCTCACCTGTCTCTTCACCGGCGGTCACGCCCTGCTCGAAGGCGTCCCCGGTCTCGGCAAGACCTATCTCATCCGCACCATGTCCGATGCCCTCAGCCTGAAGTTCTCCCGCGTTCAGTTCACGCCCGACCTGATGCCCGCCGACATCATCGGCACCAATATCATCATCGAAGACCCGCAGACGGGACGGCGCGGTTTCGAGTTTCAGCACGGCCCACTCTTTGCTCAACTCGTCCTTGCCGACGAGATCAACCGGGCGACACCGAAGACCCAGTCGGCCCTGTTGGAGGCCATGCAGGAGAAGACCATCACCGCAGCCGGCGAATGCTACAAGCTCGAGGCGCCATTCTTCGTGATGGCCACGCAGAACCCGATCGAGCAGGAGGGCACCTATCCGCTGCCCGAGGCCCAGCTTGACCGGTTCTTCTTCAAGCTCGTCGTCAACTACTCCAGCCGCGAGGAGCTGAACACCATCGTCGAGCGCACCACGACCGGCCACAAGCCCGCGATCAAGCCGGTCATGACCGGCGACCAGATCGTCGGCGCGCAAAAGCTCGTTCAGCGCGTCGTCATCGCGAAACATGTGCAGGACTACGCGATTCGCCTGACGCTCGCCACCCATCCGCAGGGCGAATTCGCGACCGATCAGACAAACCGCTATGTTCGATGGGGCAGCTCCCCGCGCGGGGCCCAGGCCGTCATCCTCGCGAGCAAGGTCAACGCCCTGCTCGACGGTCGCTATAACGTCGGCTTCGAGGACATCGGATCGGTGTTTCTACCCGCCCTTCGCCATCGTGTTCTGCTCAACTTCGAGGCCCAGGCCGAGGGGCTTGATCCGGACACTGTTCTGCTCGACATTCTCGACAAAATCCCCACGAAGGCCGACTTGGCGGCATGACGATTCAAAACGTCAAAACGTCGAAAAGTCAAAATAACAACAACAAAAAAACAATGATCGGAGGTTGGGGCTATCGCATGCTTGCCCGACTCGATACGGCTGAGGTGTGTAAGCATGGAGCCCGGCACCAATAAGACACGCACCGGATGGAAACCGGTGCCACAGGAATGTTTGATGCACTTTCAGTGGGGGAAGATTCGTATTGCCCGTTTCGGCCGTGTAGGGCAATACTCCTGACACACCCCGCAGCCGGTGCAGCCGCGGTCACGCTCACGGGGATTCAACACCTCGATGCGACCGTCTTCGTCCAGCTTGATCGCCGTGCTGCTGATCGGACACATGTCGATGCAGGTCGTACACTCATCCCCGTCGCTTCGAAGACACAGGTCATGATCCACATGGGCCAGTCCGATCCGGATGGACAGGCGATCCACGAGACTCAGCGCCCCGCTCGGGCAGCCCTTCATGCACGACAGTTCGTCGCAGATCACGCAGCCCCGTTTGTCGGGATCGATAAAGGGCGTGCCACGCAGATCCTCGTCGTCGCCCTCCCACAACTGAATCGCATCGGCCGGGCAACTGTCGGCACACTGCCCACACCGGAAACAGGTCTCGAGAAACGAGCGTTCGGGCAGCGCCCCCGGCGGCCGCAGCGCGGGCGGCAGCATCGACAACGGTGTCGGCTTAGGGTTCGGCAACCGCTTGTCCAGAAAATCCGCCGCCGGCCCGAGCAGCCGTGACAGGCTCGACCGGAAGAAGTTCCGCCGATCGTGCGGGGGTTGCTTCTCGATGTGTTCGTCCGCCATGAAAATACGAATCCTTCGATACACGCGCAGTAACACGCCAACCCCCATTCTAGCTCGTCGCCCACGGCCGCTGCAAACGTGGGTTCGATGGGAGCCGATCGTGGGTCATCGATCCCACTCGCTTGTGCTTGAATTCGCTTCTCTCCGTGAAGGGTAAATGCTCGGGGCTCGGACGCCATGGCCGCGCTACGCTTGGCCATGCCACCCGTCGGCCCCACTCGCTTGCGCTTGAATTCGCTTCTCTCCGTAAGGGGTAAATGCTCGGGGCTCGGACGCCATGGCCGCGCTACGCTTGGCCATGCCACC
>CAYXGR010000037.1:10975-15216 GCA_964464525.1 uncultured Planctomycetaceae bacterium | reverse complement strand
CCGGTGCCACGAGCCCGGCCGCTTGCGTCGCATCGATCATGAGGGTTTCCAAGCCATGAAAATGCCGAACTTTCGCCTTTACGAAACACAGGCCAGGGCCTCCGTCGTCATTGGACTCTTCGGCTTGTTCTGCCTTGGCCTCCTGGCGTTCTTCGTCCTTTGGAACATGGATTGGTCGGAAATGGTTATCCCCTTCAACGCCGAGGAGGGACGTGGCCGGTTTCGACCTTATATTGTGCTGGGCATGACCGCCGCCTGTCTGCTTGTCGGTTTTCTCGCGGGCATACTCGGTTTCAAAAGCCTCGGCCAGAAACGAAACAACAAGCAGGGCGCCTCCTGGACCGGGTTACTCATCGGAGCAGTGGTGATGTCGGTGACTCCGATCCTCTTCCTGACTTGGATGACCCTCAAAGAGTCGATCATTCAATGATCCGTTCGGCCCGTCGCCGGCCGATTCTCTATCGCTCAAAAAACGATTCGGCCGGCGCGCCGATTCGCAAGAGATGCCGATGCGATCCGTTCACAAACTGCGGTCCGTTTACAAACATTGATGATATGGATTCTCAATCTGGTTCTGCCCGGCACCGGTCTGATCGTCCGTCGGCGTGAATGGCTGGGCCTGTCGATGGCTGCGGTCTTTGCCATTTGCGGCAACGTTGCCATTGCCGGCAAACTCATCGCGCCTGAGGCGGTGCCCACCGGGTTGACGGTTCTCGCGATCCTGCTGGCGGCTCTGTCCTGGGTTCTGTCACAAGTCCTGTTTTACCGACAGGGTCTGAAATTGGCACGGACGCAGCGTGTTCTCGACCAACTTCTTGCGGATGCCCGCGCCGCCCTCGAATCCAACGACGCCGCCGCGGCCCACCATGCCCTCGACGGAGCCATCGCCCTCGATGATGAAAATGTCGAACTTCACGCCATGACGGCCCGTCTGTCTGAGAAAGAGGGCGCCGATCAGGCCGCGCGAGCGGCTTGGCGGCGAGTCTTGAAACTCGAACGCCAAGGCCCACACGCCCGCGACGCCCGCGAGGCTCTGCGATCGCTGTAATAGAGGATTTTTCTTCTTTCCCGATTTCGGCATTCCGACTTTTCACGGATTCCCCGTATCGAGCCTGTACCTCGCTTCCCGTTCAACCGATACAGGGTAAGTGCGGGTTCACCCGGCCAAGTCCGGTATCTTCCCGCATTGAAGGCACGGGGACCGGCGGCTAGAATCCATGGCACGATACCCGGACGGTATTCCGCCGGGATTGGATTCGACTCGGATGCGGTGCCATGAGGGATCGCCTTGAAATCAGCGAGGCGTGGGTGCCGTGTCGTCATGGTTTTCGGTCGCAGGCCGCGGGGGTAACGCGGTGGGTATGAGGAATATCGGCGATTGCCGCGAGCGGCCGTCGGATTCCCAGGATCATCAACGAAAGGCCGTCAGGAATGTTTGAGCGATTCACAGATCGAGCACGCAAGGTAATGGCCCTGGCGAACCAGGAAGCACAGCGGTTCAACCACGAATACATCGGTACCGAGCACATTCTGCTCGGCCTGGTGAAGGAAGGCAGTGGCGTCGGGGCCAATGTCCTCAAGAACCTCGAGGTCGATTTGCGCAAGGTTCGCCTCGAAGTCGAGAAGCTCGTCAAGAGCGGTCCCGACATGGTCACGATGGGCAAGCTTCCGCAAACGCCCCGTGCCAAAAAGGTGATCGAGTACGCCATCGAAGAGGCTCGTAATCTCAACCACAACTACGTCGGCACGGAGCATCTTCTGCTCGGCCTTCTGCGCGAGCAGGATGGCGTTGCCGCCCAAGTGCTGATGAATCTTGGCATCAAGCTGGAAGAGGTCCGGGAAGAGGTTCTCAATCTGCTCGGCGCCGGTGTCGAGCCGGAGGAAGCCTCGCAGGGCGGCGGCCCGGAGACCGGCCGAAAGGGCGGCAAATCACGAACCCCCGCGTTGGATTCGTTTGGTCGCGACCTGACCGAGATGGCCAAGCAGGACAAGCTTGATCCAGTCATCGGCCGCGCCGCCGAGATCGAGCGCGTACTCATCGTCCTATGCCGGCGTTATAAGAACAACCCGGTCCTGCTGGGCGAAGCCGGCGTCGGCAAGACGGCCATCGTCGAGGGCCTGGCTCAGCGTATCGTCAACAACGAGGTTCCCGAGTTGCTCAGCGACAAGCGGATCGTCGTGCTGGATCTTGCGATGATGGTGGCCGGCACGAAGTATCGCGGCCAGTTCGAGGAACGCATCAAGGCCGTGATGAACGAAGTTCGCCGCGCCCGAAACATCATCCTCTTCATCGATGAGCTTCACACCCTGGTTGGCGCCGGCGGCGCCGAAGGGGCGATCGATGCGTCCAACGTGTTGAAGCCGGCCCTCTCGCGCGGCGAGATCCAGTGCATTGGCGCGACTACCCTCGACGAATACCGCAAGTACATCGAAAAGGACGGCGCGTTGGAGCGGCGGTTCCAGCAGATCATCGTCGAACCCCCCAACAAGGACGAAACGGTCGAAATCCTCCGTGGTCTTCGTGACCGATACGAGGCCCACCACCGCGTGCAGATCACCGACGATGCCCTCCTGTCGGCCGTTGAGTTGTCGATGCGCTATGTTCCCGCACGGGTTCTGCCGGATAAGGCCATCGACGTGATCGACGAGGCCGGGGCGCGGGTTCGCCTCAAGGCCATGACCAAACCCTCGAAACTGACGGACCTGGAAAGCGCCATCAAGAAACTGACCCTGGAAAAAGAAGACTCCGTTCGCAACGCCGACTACGAACGCGCCGCCGACCTGCGAGACCAGATGATGACGGTCAAAGAGGACAAGGACACTCTCGAGCGCGAATGGCAGGGCCGCCGAAGCGAGATCGACGGCGTGGTCGACGAGGAAGTCATCGCCGAAGTCGTCAGCATGATGACCGGCGTTCCGTTGACTCGTCTGGAAAAGGAGGAGGCTCAGCGCCTGCTCGAGCTCGAAAACGAGCTTCACAAGCGCGTCATCAGCCAGGAAGAGGCCATCAGCGCTATTTCCCGCAGCGTCCGTCGCTCGCGGAGTGGCTTGAAGGACCCCAACCGGCCGATGGGCAGCTTCATCTTCATTGGCCCCTCCGGCGTCGGAAAGACTCTGCTTGCCAAGAGCCTGGCCAACTTCATGTTTGGATCGGACGAATCTCTCATCACCCTCGATATGTCTGAATACATGGAGAAGCACAACATCAGTCGACTTGTCGGTGCGCCTCCGGGCTACGTCGGTTATGAAGAAGGCGGCCAGTTGACCGAGCGGATTCGCCGGCGGCCCTATGCCGTCGTTCTGTTGGATGAGATCGAGAAGGCCCATCCGGACTGTTTCAACATGCTTCTGCAGATCATGGAGGAGGGCCGCCTCACGGATTCCTTCGGTCGCCATGTTGATTTTCGGAACGTCGTTCTGATCATGACGAGCAACATCGGCGCCGACAAGATCACCCACCAGTCCACCTTCGGCTTCGAAAAACGCGATGAGGACACCAGCTACGAGCGCATGGTCGAGATGCTCAAGCAGGAGCTGGAAAACTACTTCCGCCCCGAGTTCCTCAACCGCGTCGATGAGATCGTCGTCTTCAAAAAGCTTGGCCACAAGGATCTGGTGAAAATCGTCGAACTTGAGTTGGATAAGGTCGCAAAACGGCTCTCCAGCCGCGGTCTCTCCATGGAAGTTATGGAGGACGCCAAGGACTTTCTGCTCGAAAAGGGAACCGACGAAAAATTCGGCGCCCGTCCGCTGCGTCGGGCGATCGAGCAACACCTCGAGGATCCCATCAGCGAAAATCTTCTGCGCGGCGAGTTCCGAGACAAGAACAAGCTGATCGTCACCACACGGGAGATGGACGGGGTGAAGAGGATTCACCTGGAGGCCATCGATGTCCCGACTGGCGCCGGTGGTGAACTGGCCAGCGCCGGTGCCGAAGCTGCCGAGGCCACATAACCTCCAAAGCACGTTATCCTGATCCGAGCCCCTTGCTCAGAACCGCGCCCGTCAGGATGCGGCCGGGCGCGCTGCAGGCGCCGGGTTCGTGATAATCCTGGCGGATGGTGTTCGGAGCCACAAGGGGGCGCGCACCGGTTGGAAACCGTGCCACAGCGTGGCCGCCGGCTGCAACCCAGGTGATCGGCATGATTACCCGAACCACAGGTCGGGTCGTGTCAGCATGGTACACCCAGCATCGGAGATTACCGGGGTATTCGGCACCGTATAAAGCAGTGGCACACGGG
>CAYXGR010000037.1:0-10875 GCA_964464525.1 uncultured Planctomycetaceae bacterium | reverse complement strand
CATCGGAGATTACCGGGGTATTCGGCACCGTATAAAGCAGTGGCACACGGGTGATTGCACTGCTTGAAGCAGTGGCACGCGGGAGACCGGCGCCACACGACTGGGCGTGGTTTCCGAGGTGGGATGGGATGGGAAGATACGAATTGCTGGTTCGGGGGGCCTTTTCGGCGGCTCACCAACTTCGTCTGGAGGATGGCTCGCTGGAGCCGCTGCACGGTCATAACTGGCGGGTGGAGGTGTGCCTGGAGGGGGATCGGCTCGCGGAGCCCGGCTATCTCGCGGATTTCACCGTGCTTCAGCGGCAGCTCAACCAAATCACAGGTGCGCTTCACGATACTTTTCTGAACGATCATGCGGCTTTTCAATCCGATAATCCCTCCACCGAACTGGTGGCGCGGTACATTCATGACACATTCGCGCCGATGCTGCCCGAGACGGTGCGGATCTGCAAGGTTCAGGTCTGGGAGACTTCGGAATGTGCGGCGGCGTATCTACCCTGAATTTCAAAATGCAGTGGGATGAATTGATTGAAAATGATGAATCACGTGATGGTTGACGATAGAATACAGTGATTCTAGGATTTTTTGGGACTCCTTGCAGTCGGAAGTGATGGTTTCGCGATGAGCTACATCTGCCAGGCCTGCAAAAAACAATCCGCCACGGTTCACATAACCGATGTGGCCCATGGCGAGAACAATGAGCGTCATCTGTGCGATGAATGCGCCCAACAGGAAGGCGCGACCCCCAAGCCACACGATAATCAACATCTGAAAAATCTGCTCAGCGCGTTTGTCGAGGGTGGGAAGGTGACAGCCCGGCAAATCGCCGAGCTGACCTGTTCGAACTGCGGCCTGACATTCGTGGAGTTTCGGAATACGGGCCTGTTGGGCTGCCCGGGGGATTATGACGCGTTTGATAAGGCTCTGGTTCCGCTCATCGAGCGTGCCCATCAAGGGGCGAGCCACCATATCGGTAAGATTCCAAGTCGCCTGGGAGCGCCGCGTGCGGCGGAGAACGACTTGATTCGGCTTCGACGAGAATTGGATCACGCCGTGGACGCCGAACAATTCGAGCAGGCCGCCAGGATTCGCGACAGCATTCGCCAGTTGGAAGAAGCATGATCGTCCAAGAAATCGCCCGAAATCCAGGACAATGGCTACGCGGTGCCGGACCGATGTCCGACATCGTGATCAGCTCACGGATTCGGCTTGCCCGCAACATCGAGGGGTATCCCTTCTTGAGCCAGGCGACGGACGCACAGCGTGCCGAACTCGCCGGTCTGCTCCGCACCCACGTCAACGGCAAGGCGACAGGCGGTCGTTGGAACTACCTGGATTTGGATCAGGTTGAGGAACTCGAGCGCAAGGTTCTGGTGGAACGCCACCTCATCAGCCGGCAGCTCGTGGACTCGACCGGGGCACGGGGCGTTTCGATCACGAAAGACGAATCGGTCTCGATCATGGTGAACGAAGAAGATCACCTTCGGATCCAGGCGCTGCGCAGCGGCTTGCAGCTCGATGCGATCTGGGAGGAGATCAATACCATCGACGATACCATCGAGGCACAGGTTAATTATGCCTTCCATCCTCGCTATGGCTACTTAACGGCCTGTCCGACCAATGTCGGAACCGGGATTCGCGTCTCGGTCATGCTACATCTGCCGGCCCTGAAGCTGACTGGGGAGATCGAGCGTGTTTTCCGGGCGGCGAAGGACATGCACCTCGCGGTTCGCGGTCTCTTCGGCGAAGGGACCGAGGCCTCCGGCGACTTTTTCCAGATCAGCAATCAGGTGACGCTCGGTCGGACCGAGGAAGAGATCATCGATCAGTTCAAGCATCACGTGATTCCGAAGATTATCGACTATGAAAACCTGGCCCGACAATGCCTGGTTCGGGACCGGGCGCCGGCATTGGATGATCGTGTCTGGCGATCCTACGGCATTCTGAAGAACGCCCGAACGATCAGCAGCGAGGAGACGATGCTTCACCTGTCGCACCTTCGCATGGGCATCAACCTCCATCGCATCAAGGATATGGATATCAAGGTTGTCAACGAACTGTTCCTGACGACGCAACCCGCCCACCTCCAGATGCTTCACGGCGGTCGACTGAACGGCGAACAACGAAGCTGTGCCCGTGCGGATCTGCTCCGCAAGAAGCTGGGGACGGGGTAGGGAACTTCGAAACGTCAAAACGTCAAAAAGTCAAAAAGTCAAAATAACAAAAACAACAACGATATTCGTGTGAACGGGTTCGGTGTTATGCATTCTTACCCGTCCCATACTGCCGGGACGTGTAAGCATGGCACCCGATACGGAGTGTGCGGCTATTTTTAGTCCGCTGTGGTGTGGTCGCGGACGATGAGCCAGTTGCCATTGATTTGGCGCATGTTCAGGGTGAACCGACCGGTGGGGGTGTCTTGCTTGCGGGTGAGATGGAATCGACCTTCGACCTTGGCGGTGTCCCCGGATTTCCGCTTAATAGACAGGTCGCTGAATGAGAGTATGCCCATCGCCTCGGGTGTCGGATAACGCCGCTTGTATCGATCGAGCGTGGCTTGCCAACCGTGTGTGGTCTCGGAGGCGAGTCGCGAGGCGCCGGTTTTCGGATCCCGCTCCTGATGGGATGAAACGAATGTCAGTTCGTCCGACTTCCAATAGTGGGCCATGAACCCCTCGATGTTGCCCTCATTCCATGCCGCGGTCTGCCGGTCGAGGACGGATTGAATCGCTTGCCGCCCTGATTCGGCCTGACACCCCATCGGCCCCAACAACCCCAACAATCCGATCAGTGCAATCGTGAATCGCGTTGTGTGGTGCATGTCGCCCTCGAAGTGATGCTCGTTGGATGCGCAGTGTGGTTCAATTGCGTATTGTGCAGCCGGAATCGAAAGATGTGTAGCGTCGCTGCGTGGATTGCTCGCCACTGCCAAGGCACGATCCTTGGGGATCGTGCCTTGACAGTGCCACCCCCGTGGTAGTGCCACCCTCTTGACAGTGCCACCCTTACGATCCTTGGGGGGATTGGGAACGCCATTCACTGCATCGGTGGGAAACCGGTGCCACAGAAGAGATCGGTGCCTCAGGCCCGCCTGTTGTGTTTTGGATCGCATCGGAATTCCGTGTCGTTCGAACGGTCATGTAGGGATGGGCCGGGGAATCAATGAACCGATAACGCGACGAATCCGGCATGGTTCACAATGCACACCCATTCTGTGCTTGAGAACACATAACGGGTAAAACGCAGTACAGGGGTCCGATCACACAGAATCACTTCGAATACAACCTCTTATCGCTACAAGCATTAAGAATCTGTCAAGAATCTTTATAAAAGACCTACCCATGGGGCATGCGAGTTGCATATCGTTGTTCATTGTGTCGTGGCGGGCTCAAAAACTAGGTGATCGAGAAATCGCTGGTATATTAATGACGAATTGCTCAAATATCGGGAGAACATCAAGATCAGACCCACTCGATCTTGAATTTCAGACCCGGGAATCCCGGGAAATCTGTCCGACTTCTCGGCGGGTTCTGGCCTATTGCCACGACAGCGTCGGAATCGGCCATTTGCGGCGGACGATGGCGATCTGCGAACATGTCGGGAAACAGCACCCCTGTGCTTCGTTTCTGCTGGCGACGGGGACGCCTTATCTGACGCTGTTCAAGCAGATCCCCCGGGTGGATTCCATCAAGCTGCCGGCCCTGAAGAAGCTGGACGACGGCTCCTACGGGTGCAAATACCTGACTGTCTCCTCGGAACAGATGATGCGTTGCCGGGAGTCTCTGCTGCTTCAGACGGCGGAATTCTTCAATCCGGACGTGCTACTAGTGGACAAGGCCCCTGTGGGGGTCTGCGGTGAGCTCCTCCCAACATTACGCTGGGTTCGAAAAAACCGCCCGAAGATGAAGGTCGTATTCGGGATGCGGGATATCGAGGATGACCCGGAGGCAACAATCGCACAATGGACTCGGGACGGGGTCTATGAGGTTCTCGAAAACTGCTTCGATGAGATCTGGGTCTATGGAGTTCAGGAGGTTTTCGATCCTCGCGAGGCGTATCGGCTATCGCCGAAGATATGTGAAAAGCTGAGGTTTATGGGATACATCGCCCGGGATGCCTGTGCTCCGGCACGATCGGCCAAAAAGGACGATCGAGAAGTGCTCGTGACGGTCGGGGGCGGGACGGATGGTGAAAACCTTCTGGATGCCTACCTGTCGGGCGTGGGGGATTTGGTCTCGGCGATGGGTGTACGATCAACGATTGTGGGGGGGCCCGATCTTCCCCCATCGGCGGCGGATCGGCTGCGAAGAAAGACAATGCGGGTTCCCGGCGCGACGTGGATCGACTTTGAACCCTATATGGGAAGCCGGATCGCCGGGACGGACATGGTCGTCTCGATGGCGGGCTACAACACGCTTTGTGAAATTGCGACTCATTGCAAGCCGGCACTGGTCGTTCCGCGGATCAAACCCCGAATGGAACAGGCCATCCGTGCCCGGTTGTGGGGCGATCTGGGGGTGGTGCGGCATATGCATCCATCCAAGCTGAGCAACGGAGAGTTGGCCCACCGCGTCATGTCCATGCTCAAAGAGGGGAAACCCAATACCGAGCCGCTGGTGGATTTGAACGGCTTGCAACGCGTCAGGGCACGCTTCAATGAATTCTGGGACAGGAAGGCCTGTGATGCGAATTCTCTATGTCTGTAGTGATTTCGGGATCAAACCCCGAGGTACCAAGGGCGCTTCGATCCATCTGCGCGCGATCACACAGGGGCTCGCGCAGGTCGGTCACGAGGTTTCCCTGCTGAGCCCGCACGAGGCTCCGGGTGAAGACCATCCCGCAGAACCACTCCTGCCACACGGTTGCCCCCCCGCTAACAAGACGGCCAAGTTGCTGAAGGGTTGGATGCTCGATCGCGGCTACGGCGACGCCGTGGCGAAGGAGCTTCGCCCGCTGCTTTACAATCCGTGGGTATTCGACCTGGCCCTGGCGGCACTTTCGGAAAACCGACCGGCGGCCATCGTGGAGCGGCTTTCCTTGTTTGGCCACGTGGGACTCGATCTCGCACGGGCCTTGAACGTCCCGCTGATTCTCGAGGTGAATGCGATCCTGACCGAGGAGGCGCGCAAGTATCGCTCCCTGGAGCTTCAGGGATTGGCCGAGGAGATGGAGCGTCGCGTTCTCTGTTCGGCCGATGCGGTTCTGGCGGTCTCGTCGCCGTTGGCGGATGCGTTGGTCAAGAAGGGTGTCAGCCAAGATCGCGTCCATGTGGTTCCGAACGGCGTGGACCTGGAACTATTCGAACAAGCACCGTCGCGGGAGGCATGCCGGGCGGAATTGGGTTTGAATGGTCAATACGTGGTCGGCTTCGCAGGCAGTCTCAAGGCCTGGCACGGAGTGGACGTATTGCTGGCGGCCTTTCAGCGAGTACATCAAGACGACGCTTCGGCCCGGCTGGTCATCGTGGGAACGGGTCCGATGGAGGACTCGCTCCGACAAGCGGCCCGATCGATGGGATTCGAAGAGGCGGTCATTTTCACGGGGGCGGTTCCGCACGAGCGGGTGTCCTCGTTACTGCGAGCGATGGATGTTGCGGTCGCGCCCTTCCGAGAGGTGGAACAATTCTACTTCTCGCCGATCAAACTCTTTGAATACATGGCCTCCGGCACCTGTGTGGTGGCGACGCGTTTGGGACAAATCAGCGAGGTGATCGAAGACGGCTCGAATGGGCTGCTCTGTCGACCGGACGATGTATCGGACCTGTCGGCGAAGCTACTTCGAGTTCGTCAGTCAGTGGACCTTAGAGAACGGTTGGCATCGCGGGCGCTCAGCGTCGTGCGTGAACAATACACGTGGGCACACGCGGCGGTGAAGACGTCTGACGTGATTCAAGGTGTTGTGTCGGATCGGTCTCTCGGCGCGTCGGAACAGGCAACGGCGGGGGCCGGCTCATGATCATGCGAAACGAAAACAAGAACAAACCCGCCCACGTTGGATATTTATTGCGGATGTATCCGCGCTTCAGCCAGACGTTTATCGTGAACGAGATTCTCGAACTACAGCGGCAGGGGCTGCACGTGAGCATCGGGTCGTTGAAGAAGCCGGCCGACGGTATTTTTCATGAATCCATTTCCCGTGTGGATGGCAAGGTTCATTATTTCTCCGAGACGATCC
The DNA here is from genome assembly GCA_964464525.1 of uncultured Planctomycetaceae bacterium. GTDB lineage: Bacteria > Planctomycetota > Phycisphaerae > UBA1845 > UTPLA1 > CAYXGR01. The sequence continues at coordinate 4,702 of CAYXGR010000037.1, read as the reverse complement.
TGTCGGATTTCGTGAAGCTATGGCGGGCGCACTGGCCGCGGTGGAGCCGACGGCCGGTCTCCCATCTTCGCGCGATCGGATGCGTGTTGCGGAATGCGGGGGCGAACTGGCTCGATCTGGCTCAGGCTGCGCTGGTATTGCGTTGGGTCAGAAAGCAGAAGATCGACCATGTGCATGTTCACTTCGGCACGAACGAGGCGACGGTGGCCCTGCTCGCAAACATGCTGGGCGGCTTGTCCTACAGTCTGACGCTCCACGCCTTTGACATCTTTCGGGATAATGTCGATCGGCGTCTGTTGGCGCGGAAGATCAACGCCTCGCGATTCACGGTCACGGTGAGTGAATACAACAAGCGATTTCTGACGAGTCTGCCGGGTGTGCATCCGGAGAAGGTGCGCGTCAATTACAACGGGATCGACCTGGATCGGTTTCAGTCGAACGGCGCGGATCGCGCGCCCACGACAGTCTTCGGTGTGGGGCGTCTGATCGAGAAAAAGGGGTTCATTCATCTCGTGCGTGCGATCGAGCGGTTGCACGATTCGGGGATGGATGTGCGGTGCAGGATCGCCGGCGACGGCCCCGAGAAATCTCGATTGAAGGCGGAGATCAAGCGGGCCGGTTTGAAGTCGCATGTTGAATTGACCGGACCGCTCGAACAAAACGTGGTACGCGAAGAAATGCAGCGGGCCGGCTGCTTTGTGTTGCCGTGCGTCGAGGCAAAGGACGGAAACGTGGACGCCCTGCCCACGGTGCTGCTGGAATCGCTCGGGTGCTCATGCCCGTCCATCAGTACGCGGATCAGCGGGGTCCCGGAGATCATCGAGGACGGCGTAAGCGGCCTCCTGGTCGAGCCTGAAGATGAGGCCGGGCTGGCCGAGGCGATCCGGCGGATCGTCGAGGATGCGTCGTTTGCCGAACGGCTTTCGGTGGGTTCGCGCGAGCGGGCCGCCGATCGATTCGATGTACGGAAGAATGTTGCGATCATGCACGAGTGGCTGCTGAATGCGGCGGTCTCTCGGCACGCACGATCGAACAAAAACAATGAGGAAGTGCAGGTTTCGACCGATCGGGCGTTCGGGCCCGTTGCGGCCAAGGTTCCGTGATGTTTAATTGGACATTCAAGACACGACGCGGCAAGCTGGACATCCAGCGTCTGCGCGCGATTTGGTCGCGATTCAGCCACTATACAAGGCCGCATCGTATGAAGCTGGTCGGCGCGCTGGTTGGCGCTATCGGCGCGGTTTGTCTGCAGGTCGTCGCCCCCTGGCCCATTAAGATCATCTTCGACCACGTCCTCTCAGATCACATGCCCAATTCGTGGATCGCCCGGGCGCTGCCGCGGGATACTTTTTCACCCGTGCATATTCTGGGCTGGGTCTGTGGGGCGATCCTGTTGATCGCCGTTCTGGATGCGATCGCCTCGCATATGCGGGACATCCTCCTGGCGCAGACCGGTCAACGGGTGGTCGGCAAGATCCGTCAGGATTTGTTCGGTCATCTTCAGACACTTTCCCCTACCGTCTTCGAGCAGAAGAACACCGGCGACCTTTTGATGCGTTTGACGGGTGACATCCAGATGTTGCGCCAGTTGCTGGTGAACGCGGTGATCGGCGCGGGCCAGAGCGGGCTGGTGATCTTCTCGATGATCGCGGCGATGTTCTGGCTGAATCCCACGCTCGCGGCACTGGGTTTGGCGACGGTACCAATCGCGTTATACGCAACGTGGCGAACCACGCGGCAGATCCGCAAGGCCACCCACAAGCAGCGGGAAAACGAAAGCATCGTCGCCAGCGTGGCCCATGACGTCCTCGGGGCCATGTCAGTCGTGCAGGCCTATAACCGGGAGGCGATCGAACACAAGCGTTTTTCACGGAGCAACAGAAGCGCCATCCGTGCCGGTGTGAAGACGACGCGTCTGGAATCGAAACTGTATCGGATCATCGCGGTCGCCTCGGCGGTGGGCATGTGCCTGATCCTCTATGTCGGTGTCAGCTCGGTGCTGACCAAGGCGATGACCGCGGGCGATCTGCTGGTGTTCATTTCCTACCTGCGCGGGATGCAAAAGCCGATGCGGAACCTGGCCAAGCTCTCGGGGCAGGTCGCGAAGGCGACGGCGTGCGGTCAGCGGGTGGCGGACGTATTCGCGATTCAACCGGATATACAAAACAAGCCGGGCGCGGCCGATCTGACGTCGGTCGCCGGCACGATCGAGCTGGACCATGTGACGTTCAGCTACGAGGATCGCGCCCCGGCGTTGGAGGACATCAGCCTGACGGTTCGCCCGGGCGATCGGATCGCCATCGTGGGCCATACGGGAGCCGGCAAGAGCACGCTGGCCAAACTGCTCTTGCGATTTTACGACCCGCAGGAGGGCCGCGTACAGGTGGATGGAACGGATATCCGAGACGTCACGATGGAGTCGCTCCGCCGGAACATCGGTTGGGTTCATCAAGACACATTGCTGTTCGGCATGAGCATCGAGGAAAACATCGCGCTCGGCAGTCCGGACGCGAGTCCGGAGGCGATTCGGGAAGTGGCCCGCCGCGTGTGTGCCGACGAATTCATCGAGGCCTTGCCCGAGGGATATGAGACGGTACTGGGGCAGGGTGGAACGACGCTTTCCGGCGGTCAGCGCCAGCGATTGGCGTTGGCGCGGGCGCTGTTGCGCGAGGCGCCGATCTTGATATTGGATGAGCCGGGAACGGGTCTGGATTCCAAGACCCGCTCACTGGTCGAAGAGGCGTGGATGTCGCGGGAGAATCGCGCGACAACCCTGCTGATCTGCCATCGGCTGAATGATATGGAACGTTTCGACCGGATCGTGATGCTGTCAGGGGGCAGGATTCACGACGTTGGTCCACACGAGAAACTCCTGGCGGCCGGGGGGGCTTACGCGGCCTTGTTCGCCGCGGGCCGGGATGATCGTGCATTGTTGCATATGGAGGGGAAAGCAGCGTGTTAAGTATGGGAATAGAACTACCGGCGGATGCCCGTATCGGATTGGTGGTGGAGGCCTTCAATCCGGATCGCGTGTTGATGGCATGCCGCGAACAACTGACGCACATACCAAATGAGACACGTTCTCGCTGGACGTGCTGTCGGGTCGTGGAGGCCTTGTATCATCCAGATCGCTACATCCGCGTGGCCTATGCACTATTGGATGACGAGACGATTCCGCTGAACCGGAATTGGCCGCAGGGCCAGATCGTTTACCTGCACGCGCCGCTGCGCGAGCCGATGTCGCGTCGTGGTCATGTGTTGACGCTTGATGAGACGAAGGTGGAGATCTATCTTTTTCCGAACGATCGGCGTCTTCGTGGATTGCGAAAGTTTCAAGGGCGCACCGATGCGTCGGAAGTCTGGCAGAATTGGATCGACGCGTCGCCGGATGATTTTCAGATCGATCCCCAGACGCTTCGCCGTGTGATGATCCGGTATGTTCCCGAGCAGAAGTGGATCGTGCGACTTCGGGCGCGCGGGGTAGAGACAGGTACGGGCGCGGCGTCGAAGCGGAGCATTGCGGTCCGATCGGCATCGAGCGATGCCTGCGAGGAATTGGCGCGGCGGCATCAGTCGCTGTCCGATCAGTTGGCGGAATGCAGCGCACCGTTCACGATTCCCTCTGTGATCGGCACCGATATCAAGGGCGGTCTGATCGCGACGGAATGGATCAAAGGGCAATCGTTGGTTGAGACGCTGCAATCGGAATCTCCCCGGGATGTGATGCATCGGGTTGTGGAGGTGTTGTCGTCGTTTCACGGAATGGATGTGGATCGGTTGCCCATGTTGACGGGAACCGGGCTGCGGCGTCGTGTTCAGATGGCGGTAGCCGATTTGGTGATTGCGTGTCCCGAGTTGAAAGACGAATTGCGCGACATCGACGAAAAACTTCAGCACAGCCTGGGCAACATCCACATGGATGAACCGATGACGCTGCACAATGATTTTCATTGGAACCAGTTGAGGATCAACGGCGATCGGGTGGCGTTGATGGATCTGGAGCGGATGTGTATCGGCGACCCGCTGATCGACGTAGCCAACTTTGCAGGGCAGGTGCGGATGTTGGGCCTGCGACCGGAGCACAACATCGATAGTACGACGGCAACCACATGGGCCTACGCCTTTCTCGAGGAATGGTCCGTCTATACCTGCCAGAACATTCATCCGGTTCGTTTCCGAAGCTATCTGGCGGTTTCGCTGCTGGAACTGGCTCGCGGGATGATGCGACATCTTCGCCCCGGTTGGCATGAGTTGACGCATCGCTGCATCGATCTTGCGATCGGGGATCTGGGATCGCTCTCGAAGGAGACAGCGTCGGCATGATCCACGCATCGGACAATTCACGGATGACCGGTCCGAGAGCGGAGCTGTTTGACCTCGAGCGGGTCGCTGCGCTGCTGCGTGATGAGGTGTCGTGGCCGTGGGCGTCTGATCTCTGCGACGTCATATTGGAACGATGCTGGCCGTCTCGCAGCGGGGGATACGTGTTTGAGTGGTCCTTTGCCGTGCCCGGTCAGGGTCGACGGACGCTGTTCGGCCATACCGCGCACGCTTCCTCCGCGAATGGGAACGAGACGCTCCGAACGGCGCGGGACACCGATGATGGGATTCGCGATGTGCGCGTGTCTGTTCCATCCTGGGGCCTGCTGCTTCATACCCCGGATCGTGATCCGCGTTTGCCGCAATTGAAACAGTGCCTGGA
>CAYXGR010000036.1:10896-15276 GCA_964464525.1 uncultured Planctomycetaceae bacterium | reverse complement strand
ACCGGTTGGAAACCGGTGCCACAGTAGATCTCTAAAGCAAATAGAGAACGGGAAACAGAAAGATCCAGACCAGGTCGACGAAGTGCCAGTAGAGACCGGTGCATTCGACGCGATTCGTAAACTTGTCCGACTGGCCCTTCCACATGCCGCCGGCGGTGAAGAACAGGTAGAGAATGACAATCATACCGCCGATGATGTGCAGACCATGTAGACCGGTGAGCACAAAATAGATGTCGATGAAGGTGCTGGCACCCGGGCCCCAATTGTGGAGTCGTTTGATCTGAGCACGATCGATGCGGATGTCTTCCGCATGGTGGGAACCGGCTTCGGAATCGGGGGAGAAGTTAATAAAGTCTTCTGCTTCCCCCTCGATGTGTCCCGTCAGGTGAGTAACTTCCTTGCCATCGATGGTGATCGGATTATTGAATACGACGAGCTGGTGATGGAACTTGGAGGAGTACTCGATGTACTTGACGACGAGGAAGGTGCCGGCAAGGGTGAATGTGATGATGAGGAAGAGCCTGCCCTTCGCAAGATTATTCATCTTGAGCGAGGCCCATGCGAGGACCATCGTCACGCTGGAGGCGATCAGGATGACGGTGTTCAACGCGGCGAGGCCGACGTTGAGAACCTGATCACCCTGGGGACGTTCGGCGCCGAACATGGGCCAGGTGCCATCGAGCGCACCGACGCGGAGCAGGATATAGGTCGAAAACAGGGCGCCGAAGAGCATGACCTCGGAGGCGAGGAAGAGCCAGACGCCGAACTTCCCGTTGTACATCCCGGTCATGGGATGGGGTTCGATGTCGTGTGGAATCGCTACGGTGGACAAGGGCTAGGCCTCCATCGTGACATGTTGTGGACAGAAGTCTCGATCCTGTCCGGGGACGCTGTATTCATAGGGGCCGCAACATACGACGGGAACGGTCTCAAAGTTGCCGTGTGGAGGCGGTGACGGTGCGGACCATTCGAGGGTGGTCGCCTCCCAGGGATTGGCTCCCACTCTGGCGCCGGCGAAGACACTCCAGAAGAAATTGATGATGAAGGGTATCTGGGAAATGGCCAGGCCCCAGACACTCCAGGAGACCATGACCGTCAGGCCGTGGACGGCGGCGCCATGCAACTGCTCGGTCTGATCGAACTGCCGACGCAGGACACCCGCCATGCCAATGAAAAACATGGGCAGAAAGACGGAGTTAATGAAAACGAAAGATGGCCAGAAATGAAGCTTGCCGAGGAAATCATTCATCTTGCGGCCTGTCACCTTCGGGAACCAATGGTAGATGCCGGCAAAGAGGGCGAAGATGGTTCCCGGTGCGACGACGTAGTGAAAGTGACCGATGACGTAATAGGTGTCGTGAAGCTGAATGTCCGAAGTCGCTAGGCCGAGTGGCAGACCGGTCAGTCCACCGATGGCGAACATCGGCAGAAAGGCCAGGGCGAACAACATGGGAACGGTAAATCGAATCGATGCCTTCCACAGACTGATGATGAAGCAGGTCAGGATGATTACCGATGGGACGGAGATGATCATCGTCGTGGTCTGGAAGAAGGTGCTGATCGTTGTGCCCATGCCGGTCATGAACATGTGGTGTGCCCAGACGATGAAGGACATGAAGCCAAGAAAGATGGCGGAAAAGACCAGGGACTTGTAGCCCCAGAGAGGCTTGCGCGTGTTGTTGGCGATGACCTCGCCGAGAATGCCCAATGCCGGAAGAATCAGGACATAGACCTCGGGATGCGCCAGGAACCAGAAGAGATGCTGCCAGAGCAGCGGACTGCCGCCACCGGCCGTGTCTCTTGCCACGCCGCTGATGATCAGGCCACCGGGATCAAAAAAGCTGGTGCCCGCCACTCGGTCCACCAATTGGAGAATACCCGCTGCCTCGAGCGGGGGAAAGGCCAGCAGGAGTAGAAAGGACGTGACAAGCTGTGCCCAGACAAAGAAGGGCAGTCGGAAAAAGGAGAGGCCCCTGGCCCGCATCTGTATGGTGGTCACAATGAAGTTCACGGAACCTAACAGGGATGAGGTGATCAGGAGTACCATTCCCAAAAGCCATATGGTTTGGCCATTGAAGATCAGGTTTCCGTTCTGGCTGGCGATGTCCGCCAGAGGGGGATATGAGGTCCACCCTGAATTGGCCGCTCCGCCGGGGACGAAGAAACTGGATATCATCGTCACGCCGCCGGCAAAATAGACCCAGTAGCTGGCCATGTTGAGCTTGGGGAAGGCCATGTCCGGCGCGCCGATCTGAAGCGGTAGAACGAAATTACCGAACCCCCCTACCGCCAGCGGGACAATGCCCAGAAAGATCATGATCGTCCCGTGCATGGCACCGAAGGCGTTGTAGCCATCGCTGGTCAGGACGTATCCCTTGCCAGGCTCGGAATTCGCCGCGCCCTCGTTCGGAACATCGACCTCTGCGACGACAGAACTGCCGAGATACTGACCCACCCAGGGAATCGGCTCGTTGGGATAGGCCAACTGGTAGCGCATCACCCACATCAGACTGAATCCGAAAAAGAGAAACAACAACGCGGTCACGGTGTACTGGACACCAATGACCTTGTGATCCACCGAGAAGACATACTTTCGGAAGAAGCCCAATTTATGTTCGTGACTCATAGGTCAAAAATCCTCATCAAACTCTTCTTCCTTGCTCTGTTCCTGAATCCACTGATCGAAGCCCTCGGGGGTGTGAGTGACGATCTGGGCCTTCATGGTAAAGTGGCTGTTGCCGCATAATTGTGCACAAACCACCTCAAGCGGATTTCTCGGCTGCATGGAGATCTCTTCGACACCCGCGGCGCGAAGCTGTTCGAGCAGGGCCGTGCCCGCTGCCCGTGATGTCCCGAGGCTCGCCCCGGTCGCCAGTACCACCTGGCCGCTCTTGTCGGCGTAATCCTTCATGGCTATCAGATGGCGAAGCTTGTACCAATTGGCCCCTGCGGTGGGGTAGTCCCGCGTCATTTCTGCCTTGAGGTGCTCCGTGGTGGCCCCTTCTTGCACCTTGAACCAGATGGGAATCTCCATGCCGGGAATCACATCCTGCTTGACACGCATCGAAGGAATGAAAAACGAATGGATCACATCCTTGGAGGTGAGACGAAGATAGATATTCTTTCCCGTGGGGAGGTGGAAATCATTGATCGTCCAGACATCGTCCGCCGCATCGGGATCGTCCTCATCGAGGCCGATGGGATTGCTGGTTGTGTCCACAAGTCGCGCGTCGGTCCGCCCGAACTTGCCGTCCGGGCCGGGGTAGTGGAAGTTCCATTGGAACTGCTCGGCAACGACACGGACCACCATGCGATCCGTCTCGGCGGGCGGATTGTTCTTGTAGTCCGCCCAGACGGGTATCGACATGCCGACCAGCAGGAAGACTTCGAAAAGAACCACGGCAATCTCAGCGTATTTAGAGATCTTGCCCTTGACCGGCTCGTAGACCGCTTTGTGCCCGGTGCCCTGTCGAAAACGAACCAGGCAATAAAGCATGAAGACGCCCCATGGGATGAACAGGGCGAGCATGAACCAGTGGACGGTGGTGATGAGCAGATCGACGCTGCCCCCGTGCTCGGAGATCAGCGGCGGGCTCCAAATTCCGTAATTGCCGAAATCAGCGGCGGCAAGCATTGTATAGAATCTCCCTCAAAGGTCCGAACCCCCGCGACGACAGTGGGTCCGGGCCTCGATTCACATCGTCAGGCTTGAACAAACGGTGTTCGATTCGCTGATGATTGATGTGATCGACGAATTTATTCCTTTTCGACCGAATCAGCCGCTCCTTCAGCCTCGTCAGAGCGGACGGCCGCATCGGTGACCGGCAGCTCGACGGTTCGGAAGGCCATCGGCGCCGCGCCCTTGCCGCCGATTGCAATCTCGATTTCCTTGGTCTCGCCATCCTTGACGGTCACTTTCTGAGTGACTTTGCCCAGTTTCTCATGGATGGCCTCGACCACATAGGTGCCGGCGGGGAGATCCTTGATCATGAAGGTGCCACGCTCATCCTTGACTTTCGTATCCTCATGCGACTTGCTCACATCGAAGAAGGGATGTGTGAGTACGCCACAATAGGAGGACATCCAACTGTGAACGTCGCATTTGATCTTGACCATGACCTCCTTCTTGGTGAAGGTGGCCTTGCCTCGTAACTGCTTTGTCATCGGGTTCGCCTGCAAGAAGTTGAAGGTCGGGTTTTTCTTGGCGAGCGAATGAATGTTGTGATTCAAGTTATCGCTGTTCTTGATGTCGATCCCCTGCCCGGCGATCATCCCGAAGACATGGGGGTGATACATGCAGCCCTGCTGATTGAGGACGATGGGCGTCTCCGGCGGATCGTACTTTGCGGCGACACCCTTCTTGAGATAGACAAAAGTATA
>CAYXGR010000036.1:9254-10796 GCA_964464525.1 uncultured Planctomycetaceae bacterium | reverse complement strand
TCTCCTGTTTTCTGACCGGGCAAGCGTCTCGCCCTCGAGCGCATGCCACTTTGTAACCAGTTCTGCAACGATTGCAAGCCAATTTCTATCGGTTAAGACCGTGTCTTCGACCAAACGATAGTGTCAACAGCAGACGGGTACATGGGTGACCCCGAAATCGTCCGATTTTATACAAACAGGGATCAGCCTGATTACCGAACAAGTGTTCGCTAGGCAGGCTGACGCAACCGATCCGTCAATCTCCCCATTCTGCTCGAAAGATCCATAATAATCGCCCCACAAGACTGTAGCACGGGTTTGAAGTCTATTTCATATTCCATATGGAAACAGATTCCGTCAGCCATCAATCGAAATCGAACTCCTCGTCTTCGTCCTCGTTTTCCGACTCGTCCGCGTCGAAATCAAACTCCGTATCGCCCTCTTCGGCCGCCTTCCCGGCCTCTTCCAAGGCACCGGGCTGGATCGAGGTGTAACGCCGTTCTCCGAGGGAGACGAGGAAATCCAACAGCAACCGGGCCTGAGCGTCCACGGTCTCGCCGAACATCGCCTCCTTTTCCTTTCGAGCATCCTCGGGAAGCGAGGCATGGGCCGTTCCACCCTGGAAGATCTGGGGCATATTCGCGCCGGGCTGGATCGCCTGGGGATCCTGGAGCCAGTTGTAGAGCCAGCCATACCGCAGACGCTTGAAAGTCAATGCGAAGTTGGGGGCCTTGATATCGGTGGTCGTGCCCGGAACACTCGGATCGCCCGCCACGTGACACGAGAGACATTTCTGATCGAAGAAGAACGCCTCCCCGAGCTTGAAGCGTTCGTCGTCGATGGCGTGCGAATCCGGATCTGAGAAGGGAAAGGGCACGTCGAACAGATCCGCCAAAAATCGACCGCGGGCCGTCACCTTCGTGAATGCATCGGACAGGGTCTCCATTTTCTCGGCGTCGTCGGTGGCCTGCGACGTGTCGAAATCGTACGGGCCGACCTGTTGGTGCGTCAGGGCATAGCGCCTTAGAAATTCGCTCGTATTCTTGAACTTGTCCAGCGTGAACCAGTTGGCATCCGCGCCTGCGCTGACGAGTTTCAGATGCTTTTCGACGGGCGTCAGGTATTCATTCAGGAAGCCGGATTCGTCCTGGGCAAGTCCCGCGAAATACTCGACCAACGTGGTTGCATCCTCGCCGGAGAGATAAAAGCTGGGCATCCGCACATTCAGCCAGGGCCGCAGCATCTCGACATTGTTCAAAAACCCAAACAGCCAGTCGTGCTGGATCTTGGCGCCCTCGCCCCAGAGCAGCGGCGGCTTGAACCGGGGACCGAACGGGAAGTTGTCATCGACGTTCGTATCGGGGGTGTAATACTGGTGAATCGTCGCCTCGCTGCCGCCCTCGATCGTGTGGCAACCGATGCAGTTCAGCCGGCGAATCAGTGCCCGACCCCGGGCGATCTTTCCGACGGGCGTATTCTCATAATCCACCCGCACATGCTCCGTTATCGCCGGATCCCGCCGGCTGAGAAGGTAGGTCGTGACTGCTCGGGCCTCCCGCTCTG
>CAYXGR010000036.1:2745-9154 GCA_964464525.1 uncultured Planctomycetaceae bacterium | reverse complement strand
GGCTCGCTCGGGTCGGTCGACTCGTCATTCAGGATTTTTTCGGCGACGCTCGCGGTGTTTTGACCGCCCAGCAGGAACAGAATCAGCCGCTGCATCTCCGCCAGATGCTCGGGTGTTTCGGGAATCGGTACGGCCTTGAACGTGTCATGGCGCAGGCCGATCAGATAGGCCGACACATCCAGGATGTCCTGGTCGTTCTTCAGCCGTCGCTCCGCCGCCGGTAGCGACTGGTAGTAATTGTCCCGGAACATCCGGGGCATAATGGTATTCGACGTGTAATGGCGTGGATCCCGAAGCCAGTTGTAAAGCCAGCGCAGGCCGCGGTCGATCTGTTGCGGATCATTCGGATCGTCCACCAGCTTTGTGCCGAGACCGGATAGCTCGGGGCCCTGACGGACGAAGGTCGGCGGGACATAGACCTTGATCGGATCGGGATCCCGCTCTTGCGTGTCGGCGAGGAACTCCTCGGTCTTCTTCGCCAGCAATGCCGCCTCGCGACGATCGGGGGTGAAACGCCGGACGGCATAGCGCGTCCGGTCATTCTTCGTCATCCGGCTGAATTCCTCGCGGGCGGCTTCGGCAGCCTTCTGGAGGGCACTCTGCTTATCCTCGACCGTAGGTTCCTGACTATCCCGGCGCTGTGTGTCGATGATTGCCCTGGCCTTCACATGGGTGAGGTCGGTTATGATCCACTTCTCGGCGAAGGTGCGACCGGCCGAGTCGAGGGGATCGTGGGCATCCAAATTGACATGGCAGGCCAGACAGCCGATCGAGAGGAAGAGTTGTTCACCGTGCTTCGGATCGCCGTCCATTCCATCGGGTAGAGGCTCGGCCTCGAACGGTCTGGAGAAGGTGCGTAGATAGTGGGTGATGGCCTTGATCTCGGTCTCGGTGCGGAGGACGGGATCGGGGTCGAACTCCTGGTTGGCACTCGAAGCCAGGTTATTTTCCTGGTGGAAGAAATGCGGCATCCGCGTCGAGGGGCGGAAGTTGTTGGGATATTCAATCCAGCGTTCCATGAATCCAGCCGAGAGCTTGTCCGCCACATAGGTCAGATCGATCCCCACGCGGCGTGAATCGGAGAGACCGTTGATGTTGTGGCAGTTGATGCAGCCGTTGCGGGTGAACAGTTCGCGGCCTTCGACGATGTTGCTGGCGGACGGCAGGCGCTCGGTGCGATGGCGTTCGAGATCGAAGATCTCCTGGTGACACTTGGCGCAACTCGCCGAGATGTAGCTCGGCTGAAGCATGGGCCGCTCCCAGAACTCCTCGATCGTGTGGAAGGTCGCCAGCGGCAACCCCGCCTCCTTCCAGTAGTATTTTTCTTCCCACTCCTTCTTTTCTTCGGGGGTTTTGGGTGTGTGGGCGGCGAGGATAAAATCGGTGTCCAGTCCGCTTCCTTCGTGGCAGACGCTGCATCCCATCTTGTTCATCGGGTGCGGCGAATCCGGCGAAACGAACAAATCGAGTCGAGGATGAGCCGTGAGAACGGACTTGTATTCGATTTCTGGCCGACCCTGGCTGGTCAGGTAAAGGTTCAAGGCCCCGCTCAGTCGCTGCTGATAATCCTCGCGCTCCGCGTCGGTCATCTCCTCATAGGGCACCGTGTGCTCGTGCGGATTGCCAAATCTTGTCGGTTTGGCCGCGACGAGGATCTTCCGAAATTCCGTTTCGATCTCGGATTGAACCCCGCCCCGATCCAGCGTTTTGTCCTTCAGTTTTTTCCAGAGCTTGTCGCCGTCGATCCGCGGCCGGTTCAGATCGCCTTCGAGCAGGATGTTGGCGGCATTGACGAACGCGTTCAGAAACGCCCGCGGCGCGCCAGCCTTCGGTGCACTGACATTCGCCAGCGTATGGGCAAGCCGCTGCACGAGGCCTTCGTTCTCCTCGATCAGAACCGTCTTGACCGCCTCGGTCGTCAGGGCGGCCTCCGCCTGACGGATGAAATTCTCCCGGCTGAAGTCCGGGTCATCGATGGAGACGTGACAGGTGATGCACCGGTCGGTTGTGTAGGATTCGACAAAGTTGTAGTCGATCCGGATGTCCGGCATGAAGACCTGTTTGATCTCCGCGCGGCCGGGCACCCCCTTGGGTGGTGCATACTCGAGAATGGGAAAGTTAATCGTCCCACGGACGATACCGGGGCCGAACATCTGGTCACGCTTTTTGGCGTCGTCCCAGCCCTTCATGAAGTCGTCGAGCGCCCGCTGTGCGCCATCGCGCCGGGCGTACAGTGATTTCAAGGTAGCCGTCTTCTCGCGAATCGCATCCTCCAGCGCGTCCACCCTCTCTTTCGTTCGCGCGAGGGTCTCGCGATCGGCGAGGTAGCCGGCCTCGATTCGCTTCGTGGTCTGGTGATCGGGGCCGAATGCGAACTTCGCCTCCTCATACTCGAAGATTGTGACCTGTATCTCGGCGTTCTGGTTTCCGTATTCCAGGGCGGTCCCGGAGAGGCGGCCCTCGGTCTCGGCCAGATCCTGTTCAAGCCGCTCGCGGGGATCCCGAAGCTCCGGTGCGTCCAACTCGGCCTCGGCGTTGGCGACGGCTTTTTGCAGGGCGGCATACTCCGCACGCTTCTCAGGGCTTTCATATCCCAGCGCGGTGAAGTGGGCCAGCGCCGATCGGAAGTTGAAGTAGTCGGTCTGTACATCTCGCCATGGCCGGGCATAGTCGTGCCACATCATCCAGAACATCGACAACAGCCCGAGCAGGGCCGAGATGGCGAACCAGATGTTGACACGGCGCATGTTCCAGAGGGTGTCGGTCGGTACGGGCATGGTGAATCGGTTCCTGCACTATGGCCTTGAAAGGCACCTATACGTTGAGGAAAAACTCGGTCAGGGCCACGAAATACTTCAGGTTAAACGCCCAGCGGAGCACCATCTTGATCGGCACAATGAACAGCCAGCTCATCAGCATCCAGAAGATGCAGAATCGAACGAATCCGATGTCCTGGTATATCTTTTTGAAAATCGTCTTGGCGAACAGGACGGGCAACACACAGAAATATCCGCCCAGTAGAATCATGCCCGGCGACTCTCGGACCAGGTAGGCTGGAACGAAACCCAGGATCGGTTCGGTCGGCAGGCCCGGCTTCCACCATTCGGCATTCAGGGCGTCGGGGATGACGATCCAGAAAATATCCGAGATGTTGATATTGACGAGGGCGACGGGCTTGTGGGGATCCCATGTCTCGTAGGGGCCGAAGATGTTCCAGTTTGGCCCGCGCAGGAAGGTACCCAGCACGATCAGCAGGAGCCACATGATGATCCAGCCGAACATGTACATCGAGATGACGAACTTGCGTTCCTTGAACGTGTAGTAGCCGTTGCCTCGGGGGTTCTTGTCCAGATAGGGCAATGCGATCAGGCCGACGACGATGAAGCTTGGCAACAGGACGCCCGCGATCCAGGGATCGAAATAGACCAGCAGTTCCTGGAGGCCAAGGAAATACCACGGAGCCTTCGAGGGATTGGGAATGTTGGTCGGATTGGCCGTCGGCTCGAGTGGCGCCTTGAGAACGATCGCCCAGACCACCAGCGCCACGGTGCAGAGCACCAGGGCAACCAGTTCCGTATAGACCAGATCGGGCCAGACGAGCACCTTGTCCTCGGCGCCGCTCTCGATCAGCGGTTCGCCGCGTTCCAGTCGCCGGTCGTTGACCGCAGCCTGTCGGAAACCCACCCATGTCACGAAGCCGGTGCAGACGAGCATGATCGTGATCGGCACGTTGTCGGGCTTGGTGATGATCAGGAAAAAGTCTTCGTCGAAGGCACTCCATATATAAAAGACCACGCACGAGAGGGCCAACGCAACAGCCACCATTGGCCGGGTCAGTTGCCGGTAGGCGATCAGCGAGAAGATCAACCCCAATACCGCCAGAGAGACAAACCACTGCGGCTGACAGAGATAGTTGATGACGGCCTTGAATTGTTCGCCCAGCCCCGCGTCGGACGCGGAGGCCAGAATCAGATCGATACTATTGCTCATGGGGCGTTTTTCGCTCTAGCACAAGTAGGGTGGGCACTGCCCACCATTATCGGGTCCATGACAGAATCGGCGGTGATCTCGTTCGGTTTCAGTCGTACTTTTCCGTTGCAAGCGCCCTTTCAGGGCTGGGTGTTTCGTAAGGTGTTTCTAGTCGCGATGCCCAAGGCGGCACTCAAGCGTCAGCACGCTGCCTTCGCTCTGCCCTGGGCCGACATGTTTTCTAGCCCCTTCGGGAGCGAAAAGCATATTCTTCCCCTGCCTTCGGTGCGATAGGCATGTTCCCTCGCCGCCTGAAGTGTCATGGACCCACCATTATCCGTCGAACCGGTATCCAATCCGCAATCACTACAACGGCCCGGAAACACCACCGTCCTTGCGTATCCGCCAGAAATGCACCGCGATCAGCACGAGCACCACCAGCGGGATGAAAATACAATGCAACACATAAAAGCGCATGAGCGCCCCCGGCCCCACCGACGTGCCGCCCAGCAACAAAAACCGCGCATCGGAACCGGCGTGCATCAGGGGGATATCACCCACGGCCAAAAACGCGGCGCCGGGGCCTTCATGCCCGAGGAAGGGTGTCGCCCGGGCCATGTTCGAACCGACCGTGATGGCCCACATGGCGAGTTGATCCCACGGCAGCAGGTAGCCCGTGAACGACAGCAACAGGGTGAGCACGAGGAGAATCACACCGACGCCCCAGTTGAACTCTCGAGGGGGCTTGTAGCTCCCCGTCAGAAACACGCGAAGCATGTGGAGCCAGATGGCGATGACCATCGCATGGGCCCCCCAGCGATGAATCTCCCGCATCAAACCCAGTGTTACCAGGGCCCTCAGGTTGATGATGTCGGCGTAGGCGTACTCGACGACTGGTCGGTAATAAAACATCAACAATACGCCGGTAATCGTCTCGGCCAGGAACAGGAAGAAGGTCAGCCCTCCCATGCACCATGTGAATGAAAGCCGAATGCCGCTCTTGCGGACGGCGACGGGGTGCAGGTGAAGGAAGACATTGCTGAGGATGGCCATGGCCCGGGTGCGCCGATCGCGCGGGATACCGTGCCGAAAGACGGACCCCCAGACCTGACTTTCGCGAATATAGTTTCCGATGGCATTCAGCGGATTCATTGACTATCCCGTTTGTGGTCTACCCAACCGTGTACTGTGGCACCGTTTTACGATTCCTGTGGCACCGGTTTCCAACCGGTGCGATACTCGGTACTCATAACTCAAAACTAAACCGGAATATATGCCTCTGGATCATTCCATTTTGCCGTATCGTTCGGCCCCATCGCCAGGAACTTCCGCGAACGGTCCACGACCACATCCTCGCCATCAAGATAAATCTTGAATCGCTCAAGCGGGCGCGGCGCCGGCCCCTCGAAATTGGTGCCATCCTGTTTGTAGCCACTGCCGTGGCACGGGCACTTGAACTTTCGATCGTTGGGCAACCACGACGGTATGCAGCCGAGATGGGTGCATATGATCGACAGGGCGGCGATGCGATCCTCGCCCCGAATAATCCAGAATCCGCTAGGCTTTTCCGGCTTGTATTCATTATTGACATCACCGGGTGCCATCGCGGCATACTTTTTGAGAGGACCACAGCGTACCTTGGGATCCTGCTCCTCCAGAACATTCGGCGCCATAAACCGGGCAAAGAGCAGGCCGCCGCCGGCATTGACCGTGGCCACCGAACCCCAGCCCACGGTGAGCGCCGCGGCGGTGACGAAATCTCTTCGGGTCGGATCTCCGGCCTTCTTCGGCTTGGTCCTTTGCAACACCTTCTGGTGCCGCGCATCCGGTGGCAGCGCGTCCGCGGATTGCTTCGCAAGCTGTTTCACCGGATCCGGCATTCCGTGCAGCCCTTGATCGATGACGGCAAATCCACCCCGTACGGTCGTCGCCGCGAGCAGGGCCTGAATCGCCGGATCGACGACCTTGGGCTTGGGAGGTGGTGCGACCTTCGCCGATGGGGATTTGGCTGCAACCGTGGCAGGTTCGGCCGGCGCCTTCGTATCTCCGCCGGCAGCGGCCGGTGCCTTTGCGGCCGGCGCATCGGCCACCTCCATCGAGACGGTCTCGAACTTGATCACATCGACCGGGCACTCTTCCGCCGCCTCAACGATTTCATCGGTCTTCGGCTTGGTGAACTCGGCATCCAGCGCGGCCGGTCGAATGATGCAGGTATCGTCTTCGTGCATTACCTCGAAGACATCCGGCGAAGTTGTCTCGCAGGCATCGCAAACGATACAGCCCGGATCGATCCAAACCTTGGTTACGACATCCTTTGTCGCCATCAACCTACCTCAAACAACAAAACTTCAACAACAAAATCGCTCAAATCCCGAATCGGATCGGCGTCCCGCCGGTCGACATGGCCAACCTGTTCGGGATGGGTTATCTGATACATCTG
>CAYXGR010000036.1:0-2645 GCA_964464525.1 uncultured Planctomycetaceae bacterium | reverse complement strand
GGTTATCTGATACATCTGTTGAGCCGTCAACTCTCAACCGCCTCGGCATTCACCTTGTCAACCGCCAGCCGCGCGGCCTCTCGAACCGCATAAGACGAATCGCCGTCTCGAAGTTCGACGATCATAGCCTTCAACTCGGCATCATCCAAACAAGCGGCCGCGCCCAACGTTGCACATAGATAGCGAGCCACTTCCATCTCGGTGAACTTCCGGTGAACCGGGGTGTTCTTGTCCTCATAGTTGAGCTCAATCTGCTCCCAGAATCCGCGATCGAGCATGTTCATTAATACCAGCTTACTTCGCTTGCTGCCCATCCGCGCCAGGGCCTGTGCCGCGTTCCACTGGATTTCCCGATCCGCCTCCAACAGGTGGGACACTTCCCGAATCGCGACCGCATCGTTTCGCTTGGCCAGCGACGCGACCGTCAGACAGGCGATGATTCGAACCTCGGGCACCGCGTCGTGAAGCAGCGGATAGACCGAGGACAAGGCATGCTGAGCCGCCGGCTGCTGACGCATCCGCGCCAAGGCCTGCAACGCGGCTTGACGCGTCTGGGCCTCTTCGGCCCCAAGACACTTCACCAGCATGTCAACGGCATCCGAGGATCGCAGCAGCCCCAGGGCACTGATCAAAAAATGACGCCGGGCCCGTCCCCGCTCTGCCATCGCCCCTTCGCCAAGCTCACCGAACGACTCTTTCTCGAGAATCGCGATGATCCGCCGAGCCACCGGCTCCGAAGCGTCGGGATCAAGCCCCCCCTTGCTTTCCAGCCGCCGGGCCAAAATCTGCGCCGCCTGCCAGGATTCCCGTGCTCCCGGCCAGAGCATGATTCCCATTGTTTTCTCGCCCGGATCGCTTTCAATCCGCGTCAGTAGGTCGTCAATCGACTGGGGTTTGTCCATGCTGGACGCACCGAACAAAACCACCACCACGGCGACTCCCAGCATGACACACACGAGCAGGGCTGGAACGATGAACAATCGGCCCATCAGCGTCGGCGACATCGGGGGCGCTTGATCATCGGCGACCTGTACGGCATCATCGCCGTCCGCCTTACTCATGATGTTGTCGGAATGATCCGATCGGTTCGACATGAATCGCTGAAATGAAGCCCGGGGCATCGACCCTTTGGCTTCGATAGTGTCGGTTAATGGGCAGTCAGGCACACACCCTCGCAGGGTCACATGGAGACCTCATGGTGTGTGCCGGAATCCTCGCTTTGTTATTATCCCACCCACTCCATGGGGGAGGGGAATTCACAGTGGGAGGATGTTAGTATCCGACGCGTGTGAATGGAAGAGCAAATCTTCCTTCTTCGTGGAATATCGGGAATCGGGTGCGGAATGATCCTGAATTTGAGCCATCCTCCTCGGAGAAATGATCTGAAAGTCCGTTCGGAGTACAACCGACGACCTTGCCAGTATTGGGAGACGACAATAACCATATGAAAATCCAACTCTCCGGACCTGACATCACACAAACCGAGATCGACGCGGTCGCCGTCGTTATGAGAAGCGGTCGTCTATCTCTGGGGCCCACAATCGAGACATTTGAACAGGCATTGGCCGACTATGTCGGCGTCAAACAGGGAATCGCCGTCTCCAGCGGTACCGCCGGGCTCCATCTGCTTATTCGAGCCCTGGAGATCGGATCGGGCGACGAGGTCATCAGCACGCCGTTTTCCTTCATCGCCTCGTCGAATTGTGTCTTGTTCGAGCAGGCCAAACCTGTCCTGGTTGATATCGATCCCGACACATGGAACATCAATCCCGCCGAAATCGAGGCCGCGGTTACCCCCCGAACTCGTGCGATCATCCCGGTCGACGTCTTCGGCGAAGTGGCCGACATGGCCGCTATTGAGCCGATTTCTCGCCGGCACAATCTGCGGATCATCGAGGATTCATGCGAGGCCCTCGGGAGCCGATACCAGGGCCGGATGGCCGGAAGTTTCGGCGATGCCGGCGTCTTCGGCTTTTATCCCAATAAGCAGATCACCACCGGCGAAGGGGGCATGATCACCACGGACGACGATGAGATTGCCCGGCTGTGCCGCTCCATGCGTAACCAGGGCCGCGATACGGGCATGGGCTGGCTCTCGCACGAACGGCTTGGCTACAACTACCGGCTCAGCGACATCGCCGCGGCGATTGGCGCGGTTCAGATGAGCCGGATCGACGAGATTCTTTCAAGGCGCGTGCGCGTCGCCGGATGGTATCGTGACCGGCTCGCGGACGAGCCCCGTCTGACGCTCCAGAAGGGGTGCGATACGTGCGATCGGAGCTGGTTCGTCTTTGTGATCAAGCTGGCGGACGACTACACAGAGGAGGATCGAGCCGATCGGATCGGCCGACTCCGTGAACGCGGCATCGGGTGCAGCAACTACTTCGCACCGATTCACCTTCAGCCGTTCTACCAGGAACAATTTGGCTACAAACCGGGTGATTTTCCCGTTTGTGAGGGCGTCGCGGCTCGTACGATCGCCCTGCCATTCCACAACGGATTATCCGAATCAGACGTGGACGAAGTCTGTCAGACGCTGCGGTCCATCCTGTAATCCGAAAACCGGACAATCAAAGCCCCCCCCGTGAGGGGGTCCATGACACAATCGGCGGGTGTCGTTCGGAGCTATTTTAGTTACGAGTTAC
>CAYXGR010000035.1:0-15298 GCA_964464525.1 uncultured Planctomycetaceae bacterium | reverse complement strand
GGCGGCACTATAGAGCAGTTGCTCGCGGGAGCGCATAGACAGGCGAGGGCAGGCGCGGCGGCGCAGGCACGGCGGGGCCCGGCCGGGCGCGGCACGGCGCGGCTCGGCGAGGCAAGGCATGGCAAGGCAGGCAAGGCGGGGCGGGGCGCGGGAAGGCACGGCATGGCTCGGCGAGGCAAGGCAGGCATGGCGGGGAAAGGCTCGGCAAGGCAAGGCTCGGCGCGGCACGGCTGGGCAGGCAAGGCACGGCATGGATGGATGGCGAGGCACGGCGTGGCGAGGTAAGGCGCGGTTAGGCTCGGCACTACTTGACGCTGGCCGCGCCGCATGCTTACCATGGAGGCAAGATGAAAATCGAGGACCTGAAACCGAACCCGCGCAACCCGCGCGAGATCAGCGCCGAGGCCCTGGATGCCCTGCGGGCTTCTATCCGCGAGCTGGGCGATATCTCGGGGATCGTCTACAACGAGCGCCTCGGACACCTAACCTGCGGGCACCAGCGGGTCGAGGCGCTACAGCTCGAGTTCGGCGACGCTTTGGCTCTCGAAGATGGCGCAATCCTAACACCGCGCGGCGATCGCTTTCCGATCCGAGTTGTGAAGTGGGACGCCTCCAAAGACGCTCTCGCCAACTTTGCGGCGAATAATCCTCATCTCATGGGGACCTTCACGGCAGATGCGCCGATCATGCTGGACGAGATCAAGGTAGAGTTCCCGGAGCTGAGCGATGAGTTGCGGTTTCCGGAGTTGACGGAGAGCTTGCTGGACGATGTATCGGGAGCAAATAGCGAAGTCACAGAAGCGGGAGATGATATATATACGCACAAGATAATAACTCCCATATATGAACCGAAAGGGGAAAAACCTGCAATTGAAACCCTTATCGACCGTACAAAGACAGAGGAGCTCCTTGCCGAAATATATGCAGCTAACCTTCCACAGGATATAGAACACTTTTTATGCCTTGCGGCCGAACGCCACACCGCCTTTCATTTCCGCCGCATCGCAGAATTCTATTGTCATTCTGATATGGTCACGCAGGATCTAATGGAGAAATCCGGCCTTATAATTATTGACTTCAAGAAAGCGATCGAATATGGCTTCGTCCATCTAACCGAAAGACTCGGCGAGCTGGCTGATATGGAAGAGATAGAATATGGCGATGCGTAAGGACTTCTGTACATTCATACTGACCCATGGCCGGCCGGATCGGGTATATACTTATAAGACGCTCCTTCGGGCAGGCTATACTGGTAAAATTTATATTGTGATCGATGACGAGGATGAAACCGCTGGCGAATATCGAAATCGATATGGAGATAGGGTGCTACAGTTTTGCAAGCGGGAAGTAGCAGAATGGACGGATGATGGAGATAATTTCGGACATAGGAAAAGCGTGATATATGCTAGGAATATCTGTTGGGAATTGGCCCGGCGGGTCAAGTGCAAATATTTTATTCAGTTAGATGATGATTACATGAGATTCTCCTATCCTTATAATTCAGCAGGTAGATATGTATCAACAAGAATAAAGAGGACGATGGATGACCTTCTATCTGCTTTATTGCAATTCTTTATTGATACAGATATCAAAACTATAGCGATGAGCCAAGGAGGAGACTGGATCGGCGGTGGAAAATCGAATAATTTGTGTTTAAGAAGAAAGGCCATGAACTCCTTTATTTGTTCGATAGAGAGGCAATTCAGTTTTTTTGGTAGAATCAATGAGGATACAACAACGTATACTTCACAGAGTAGACTCGGCTATCTCTTTTTTACGGTGATGCAAGCAAAACTTAACCAGTTAGCTACTCAGTCGAATCCCGGTGGATGGACGGAGCACTATCTATCGGTTGGAACCTATATTAAAACATTCTATTCTATTATGTATTCTCCTTCATGTATTCAAGTTGGCATTATAGGCGACCCCCGCAGCCCGCACTATCGTATCCATCACAAGATCAATTGGCATCTAACGGCTCCGAAGATTCTGCGAGAAAATCATAAGAAGAACTGGAGGGAATAGGTGCCCGGCAAGCCTACTCAATCTGACGAAGCCGAGGCGATGTTTCAGTATTTTCTTGCAGGCCACACGCAGGCTGAGGTGAGCCATAAATTCCAACGCGATCCACACACGGTTAGCGCGATCGCCTCCCGAGACCAATGGGAGGCCAAATCGCAAGCCGCGCACGAGAAGGCCCTCGAGCTCATCGGCAACAAGTACGCGAAGGAAATGGCGAAGACGATCCGAGGCATGATTTTCCGCCGCGACTTCCTGCAGAACAAACTCGTTGAAGAGATCAAGAAAAGCGGGCGCGACGGACTCGCGCAAGGCGAACGCTGGAGCGCGATCACGTCCATCGAGGACCGGCTCATCAAACTGTTCGGGCCGCCAGAGAAAGCACAGACTATAATCCAAGGTGAGAACATCCAGGTTAACCAGGCGATCCTGTCGCCGGTCGAGGCAAAACGCCTCGCCGATTTGAGACGGCGCCTGCAGGAAGATACCGAAGACGATGACGAGGACACCTGAAAAAGATTTGGCGTTCATCGATTCCATTTTCGCCAAGTTCCAAGCATGGCGCGAAGAAGAGATTATCCTTGAAGACGGGCGCAAACTCGGGCAAGCCATCGCGCCTTTCCAACGGGAACGCTTCGACGCATGGGATACCAAGTCACGGATCTACTGCGAAACATGCACGGGCTCAAGCAAGACCACCGACGTGGCAGCCTGGACGCTATCGATGTTGCGGTTTCTCTCGGGATGGGAAGCGCTCATCTTCGCCGTTGATCGAGACCAGGCCCGGTTGATCATCGGCGCGGCCGAGGGAATGCTGAGGCGGAATCGGAAACTAAAAACTAACTTCGGCCTTGAGGTCCAGCGGAACAAAATCATATCAACGGTCAGCGGCGGGAGCTGCCGGATAGAATCTTCGGACACCGCAAGCGCGGAAGGGATTCTTGCTGACTGCGTAATATGCGAGCAGCTCGAAAGCTGGCCAAAAGAGGAACTGTGGGAAAGCATCTACAGCCGCGCGCACAAGCGGGAGATGCGAGTTATCATCATCGCAAACGCGCCGCAGACCGAGGACATGTGGCAGTGGCGAATCAGGGACTGGGCGCAGAACGATCCGCTGTGGACGTGGCTTGAGGCCGTTGCCGATGATGTTCCATGGATTACTTCCGGGAAGCTAGAAGATGAAAGGCGGGGGCTTCGAGAGGCTACATTCATGCGGCTTTATTATAACGTGATCGGGAACGCTGACGAATCCCTATTCACTCCTGCGCAGGCTGAGGCAATGTGCGTCCTTGATGGGCCGGTTGATGAAGTGCCAGAGGGAATCCGGCGAGCCGTGCTTGGACTTGATATGGGCCTTTACCATGACCTTGCTGCCCTGGCCTGCGTCGGTGAGCGCATGGACGGGAGCCAGGATCTTCTAAACATGAAAGTCTGGCAGGGCGGACCCAATAAACCGGTACTCTTCACAGACGTTGAAGGGCCCATCCTCGATTGGATGAAGCGATACAAGGCAATGAAATTGATTTTCGACCCATGGCAGTTCGAGCGGTCCGCGCAGACGCTCAAGCTCATGAGAACGCCCGTGGAGAAGTTCATCTTTTCCTCGAAGTCGGTGAACGATTTGACCAACCAGCTTTGGCGGCGTGGCGTTGATGGCCTGCTTAGGATCTACCCGGGAGCGGGCGCACTTGAGCGCGAAGGATCGGGGATGTGGGACCTTGCCCGCGAGATGCGATCGGTTAAGATGGTCGAGGGACCGTTGGGCTACAAACTCGAAAACAAGGGCAAGGGAACGAAGGACCGACTGATTGCGCTGGGCATGGCGAGCCTCTGGCTGACGCAGCGACGAATCGTAAAGCCGGGAAGCATGAGACTTTCAGATTTTCTCAATCAAGGGAGGGCTGCGAGATGACCTACAAGCGCCCCGTGATCCGCAAAGTTACGGGTAACATCATCCGATACCTATACTGCCCCGAATGCGGCTACAGGGACAAGATCGTGCAGAATGCGAGCCGCGCCTGGCGTGGCGCAGACTGCCCTAAATGCCACCACTCCCTCAAAACGCACGGCGTCAAGCACGCCCCCTAAATTCCGCGAGCGGAATACGCACCCCTGAAAAGCCTTGACTCACGGTTATCATTCCTGCCGTGAAGAGAATCGCAACCAATCGCCTCCGAAGATTCGCGCCCGGCCGCAACGGCAACGGTTCACCCATCCTCGAACTGGCGCTCAAGTCGCTTGCCGATCCTGCCTTCTTCAAGTATGGCGGTCTCAAGTTCGCGAACGACGTCGAGCCGCTGAAGGACGCTTACTCTCAGGTTGCGGCGGTCTATGCCTGCATCCTCGCCAGGGCTCGGCCTCTGGCTATGTGCCCGGTGAAGGTGTTCACAAAGGACTCGGAAGGCGGCTACGAGGAAGCCAAATCCTCGCCCTTCGATCATCTCCTCTACAGGCCGAACCCCTTGATGAGCCGTTACCAGCTCCTCGAATCGTGGGAGATATCGATTTGCCGCCGCGGGAACGCCTTCCTCTTGATGGACCGCGATGCACCCTCAGCGGTTCCCCGTGCGATATGGCCGCTTGATCCAACGCTGATGAAGCCGGTCAAGAATAACCAGGGCCTGCCGGTCGCGTGGGAATACACCCCCGGCGGAAAGGCGGGAAAGATCCGCTACGAGCTCTGGCAAATCATCCACGACAAACTCGTGGACCCTGATAATCCTTTGATGGGCCGATCGCCCCTTGATGCTGCACGCCTGGACATCCAGCAAGAATGGGACGTGTCGCGTTGGAACCGATCGTACCTTGAAAACGGATGCGATCCCGGCGGGCGCTACGAGCTCACCGAAGGCGGGTCGATGGATCCCGAGCAGGCAGGGGAGATCCTGAGAAATCACGGAGATAAACATCAGGGGCCTTCCCGCGTCGGCGAGCCGATGGTGGACATGGGCGGCTTGCGCTGGAAGTCAAACGACATCCCGCATAAAGATATGTCCTTCGAGGCGCAGCGCGACTTCAACCTTCGCGCCATCAAGATGGTTCTGGGCGTTCCGACGGTCGCGCTTGGTTTCGAGGAGGACATCCCCTATGCGGGAGCAAAGGCGCAAATGCAGATGTTCTGGACCAATACTCTGATTCCCCGCATTCGATCCATCGAGGATGTCCTGTGGGCGTATCTTTGCGAGGGCGTTGAAGGGGGAAAATATGAGATCCTCTTTGATCTCAACGATGTCGAGGCGCTACGAGACGATATCGCAGAGAAAATCGGGGCGGTGGGTCCGCTGTGGGCTGTCGGTACTCCTGCCGCGGAGATCAACCGCGCCCTCGATTTGGGTCTGGAGAAGTGGGAAGGATGGGAAAATAGTTACATCCCCAACTCCTCGACTCAGGCCAATAGTGGAGCCGGTGAAAATCCTGGCGCGGTAAAATCGGCCAAGGAAATAGTTGAGTTCCAGGACTTCAGCCTTGAGGAAATCGAGGAGGCGAAGTCCTGGGACAGAAAGGTCCTCCGGCCGAACGAAAAAAAGTTCCAAGGCAAGATTCGTTCCTGGTTCTTCGAGCATCGAAACGAAGTTCTTGAAAGATTCTCAAAACTTACGGGATGGGAAAAGGGAGGGCCGGATGGCGAGCAGAAGGCAGACGATGATCCGGCGCGCCCCTTCGATATCGACGAAATATTTCCGCCGGAATCGTCTTTCAATGAATGGGCGGGCACCGCGCTGGAGCCGATTTATCGCAAATCAATACTCGACGGTGCAGAGTTCGGCGCAAACATGATCGGGACCGAAGTACAGGTAACACAGATCCGGGGAGAGCTCGCGCGATGGCTCAAGGAAAACTGCCTCGACAAAGTTACTCAGATCGAGAACACGCTTCGCGCGCAACTCAAAGATTCGCTGCGCGTGGGCCTCGAAGAGGGCGAGTCGCTCTATGGCCTTGCGGGGAGGATCAAGCAGATACACCGCAATGCCCAGAGCAGGTCTATGACGATCGCCCGGACGGAAGTGGCAAGGGCCGCAAATCACGGGCAGATGACCGAGTTCGAGGAATCTGGCGTCGTTGACGGCTCGCGGTGGAACGCCGCAATGGACGGATCGACAAGGCCCAGCCACAGGGCGCTCCATCGAAAGACCGCTCCGATGGGAGGAACTTTCACGTCTCCAGTAACCGGAGCGGTTCTCAAATATCCCGGCGACCCGAACGGACCGGCGGAAGAGGTCTGCAACTGCCGCTGTTATCTGCGGCCGATTTTATCCAAGGAGTGAGAGATGGAATCCGCGCTGAAATGGATCGCCCTCGAAGTCAAGAGCGTTGACCGCGAGAACCGAAGCATCGAGGGCTACGCTTCAACCACCATGCCGGATTACGAGGGGGAAGTGATTCTCGCCTCTGCATGGAAGGATTCGCTCCGGCTCTGGAAGAAAATGAAATCGCGGCCGAAGTTCCTTGCCTACCACCAGCACCGCCTGATGGACGGTCACTCTCCAGTCATCGGTTCGATCGAATGGATGGAAATCGTTGACGACGGTCTGAAATTCAAAGCAGTTTTCGCGGAAACGGAACTCGGCGATGAACATCTCGAGCTCTACGCCACGGGCGCGATGGACGCCTTCAGTGTGGGCTTCGCGCCGCAAGAGAGAGAATTCGACCCGGAGAAGATGGCGAAGCTCCTTGAGAAAAACGGGATCGATCCCAAAGGCGCGACGGTTTCCAAGGTCACAAAGAAGGCCCACATACTGGAAGTCTCCGCCGTGGTAGTCGGCATGAACATTGGCGCCACGGTCAAGGCGGCGAGAGAGGGCAATGAATACGCGGCTTCAGTCCTTGCCCGTCTGGACGCTGCGGCCGACATCCAGCCCGACGAAGATGGAATGCTGAAGGCGGGCCGGGAATTCCCGGCGGAGACGGTCGAAACGGAACGCTTCGAGTTCGTCGATGAGAAAGCGATTACATCCGAAGACCGATCCGTCATATCTTCCGAGATTCGGAAATTGAACATGAAGGACCTCGTGGCCTCACACAGGAGATTGCATCAGCTCGCCGCAAGGGGAGCGATGCTCACGGGATTTTCAAAATCGGACATGGATTGGTTCCACGCCCAGCTTGAAAAGGAACTCGTAAGGCGGGCGAAAGAAGACGAACGCAATCCGCCTGAACCTTCGCCTCTGCAATGGGGATCGGGAAAAGAAGCGGAAGGCGAATTCGCCGAAGAGGACGAGGTGGAGGAAAAGCATTTCCCGCACCGGATACGCGAGATCATCGCCAGGGCCCGAAGAAGGAAAAAGCCGAAGAAGGACGCAGTTGATGAGATCACCGTCGATGTCAATATCGGGGAAACGCTTTCGATCATCCGCGACATCGCCGTGGCTTTCAAGGAAGGGCTGGAGGCGATCACGGAGCGGATCGACACGCTCGGGCTTGATGTGCAAGAACTCACGAAATCCCTGAAGGCTGGCCCTCCTGGCGCTCCCGTGAAGAAGGAGCAGCCGAAGGAGAAGGCCGAAGCCCTTTCGGAATACTACCTATCGGGAATCGCTGAAATCGGAAAGAAGGTCCGCGCGATGAGCGCGAAATAGGAGGAAAGAAAATGGACCCGAAAGACCTGAACCCTGAACTCAAGACCCTGCACGACGCCATCCAGGGCGTGCCGGAGGCGGTCGAGGCGATGAAGAAGCACGCCGAGGACGTCGCCGCAATGCAGAAGAAAATCGAGGAGCTGGAGACGCTGAACAAGACGAACTTCCAGGCTCCGGCGAAGAAGGAAGACGACCGCTCCGCGATCGAGAAAGGCAAGGACGGCGAGTTTTCCTGGGGCGCGTTCATTCGCGGCGTGTGCCTCGACGCGCACGGGATTCCGTTCGACAAGGGCGTCTTTTCCAGCCAGCGGAAGAACTCGAAGAGCTGGAGAGATGCGGGATTCACGGCCACGGTCATGGCCGAAGAGAAAGCCATGAGTACCACGGTCGGTTCCGGCGGGTATTTCGCCCCCGAGTATTGGAGCACGCAATGGCTGGACATCCTCGCGGCGAAAGCCGTAGCGATTCCGCAGTGCGAGCGCTGGACGGGACTGAGCAACGCCGACGTGAGGATGGGGAGGCTGGCCACAGGCGCGACCGGGTACTGGATCGCCGAGGGCTCTCAGATCACCATCTCCTCGCCCACGGATGAGCAGGTGAGCGTGGCTCCGCATGAGGCGGCCGCACGCGTCCAGGTCTCCAATCAACTCCTGAAGCTGTCGAACCCCGCCATCGAGTCGGTGGTGATGCAGAACATGGAAGCGACCTTGGCGCGCCTCGTGGATCTCGCGATCCTCGAAGGCAGCGGTTCCTCGAACCAGCCCACGGGAATCGCGACGGGCGCGGGGAGTACCGTGACCTCTTCGGGCGCCATGACATGGGCGCTTCTCGAAGAGTTTGCGTACGACCTGGCGGTGAACAACGCCCCGATGGGCAAAGTCTGCTGGTTCATGCCCCCGCGCACCATGACCTCCATCCGCCAGCTCACGACATCCAACTACCCGCAATTCGTGGGGACTCCGACGGGGCAGGCTCTCGGCCGGGATCTGGCCGGTGGCGGCCTGCTTGGCTATCCAGTCTACACCTCCTCGCAGATGACCATTACCGGCGGGACAGGATCGGATGCGACAGTTCTCCTCGCGGACATGAGCGAGTGCATCCTCGCGGACTGGGGACCGCCCGAGTTCGCGGCTTCGAAGGAGATCGTGTTCGACTACAACTCCACCCAGCTGCGAGCGATCTGGCTGGTGGACGTGGCGCTGAAGCACGCGAACAGTTTCGTGGCCTGCACCGACACGACCTCGTAGGAAAGCAAGAACGGGCGGGAGCTTCGGCTCCCGCCCTAACCCAAAGGAGGAAAAACAATGAGCCTCAGAACAGCGGCGGCACCCGAGGCGATCATGGCTCCGCTCGATCGGACGGCCACGGCCTACTCTGACGTGATCGACTGCCAGCTCGATGCCGACGGGTCCTCATACAGGAACTATCGAATGGTCGCAGTGAGCATTTCGGCCGATGGGATCACCGGTTCCGGCGCGACCATGACGCCGACAATGCAGTACGCGGCCTCGCTGACCAACGTCTCGGCCTACGACTACACCACGGCCGGAGATACCTGGATCACGCTCAGGTACGACACCGACGACCAAGTGAAGCTCGCGCACAAGTTCACGACAGCGGCGAGCGGTGCGGCGGCAACTGCCACCATCTTCAAGGTCAAGTTCTACATGAAGCAGGTCGGAAGCATCGCTGCTTCGAAGTACGTGTGGGCGACGCTGGAGGGCGACAGCTCCGGGCCGGACGGTACGGCGCAGCAGACCTCCTACAAGATCCTGGCGAACTCGATCTCTTCGACCGGCGAGTACATCACGTTCGAGTTCCGGCAGCCGATCGCCCTCACGGCAGCGACCGTCTACTACGTGGTACTCCAGGGCGACTGGACACTCTCGACGACCAAGCACTTGGCGATCTACGTGGACACCGTAGCCAGCGGCGGGACGCTATACGTCTATGACTCGTCATGGGCGAACACATCCACCCAGAGTCCGAACACGACCTGCCAGGCGATCGGAACCTGGACAGCGGTGACGCCCACGGATCACGCGGGATCGGCATCGGCATTCACGGCCTGCACGGCTACGATCGAAGACGTCAAGGGGACGGCGCATCAGACCCGCTATCTGGACGCGACCGTTTACGGGCGATACATGCGGATGGTCCTGACCAAATCAGGAACCGTTTCAACATGCGTCTGCTCGGCAAGCGCGGTCAAGATCGATGCGCAGTATGCGGAATAATCTCTTCGCCCCGATGGGGTGAGATTCCTCATCGGGGCATTAGTTTTTTCAAGGAGGCGAGATATGGAAATGACCCTGAGAAGGGGCGCGACGTTCAAGCGCAAGGACAAGGTCTATCTCCACGATCGAGACGGGAAAACATGGATCGGAAACGCGAAGAAAAGGGAGCCTTACCTGAACCCGGACGAGAACTGCCGAAAATGCGGCGGGACCGGACGGCTGCAAAATCTGGCGACGGAAAAGGACGAACCCTGCACTTGCAACAAGATCGTCCTCGATGTTACCGAAGCCGAGTACGTGAAGAAGCCTGGCATCTGGGAGATGGGCAAGGAGGCGATCAAGAAGCGCCAACTGGAGCGGATCGCGGCAGAGAGGAAGTGGTGGAAGGATCGTGGTCAGGAAATGCCGGATGAAATGGTCAAGGCGATAACCGGCTCACCGGCAGACAAGCAGGTTCTCGCGCCAGGTGAAGAAACGAAATCGAAGCGCGGCCCGGGTCGCCCCCGGAAGATCGAGATCAAATAGATGGACGTCACGACGCTGGACAGGATGCGGATGTTCATGGACGAGAAACAGTTCGTCTCGTTCGATTCCCTTCTTGCGGCGGATATCACAGCATTCTCGAAACAGATTGATCGGATCATGGGGCGCTATCTCCAGAGCACCGCCCGAACCATCTACTGTGACGTGCGGCTTGGAGACAAGGTTTTCTACCTCAAGGGCTATCCGGTCTCCTCTGCGCCTTCAGTCTACGAGGATTCCGCCCGGGAGTTTTCGGGCTCAGCCATTGACACCTCCCTCTATGACGTGACTCAGGGCGCCCTTGACGCAGGAAGGATCGAGTTCGACTACCAGCCTTCGGTTGGTCCCCATGCCTTGAAGGTCACCTACACGGGAGGGCTCTCCTCGACCACTGCGGGGCTCCTGACCTCCTATCCCGATCTCGTCCATGCCTGCGAAAAGCAACTCTGGTGGGCGTGGAGCAAGAGGGGAATGCTGGGCCTCGACGGTGAAGCGGCCGGCGACGCGAGGGCGCGCAGGGAGATGATGCTGATGACCTGGTGGCAGGCCCACGGTGACTTGCTGCCCGAAGTCTGGGACGTCCTGAAGATGTACCGCTCGTACATTCATCGGTGGTAGATGGAATGGGAATACAAAGTCGACGAGGAACGGTTCCGCGAGTTGCTGAAGAAATACCCGCGCCAGCTCGCGGGCGCGATGCGCAGGGCGCTTCAGCGGACGATCTTTCGATTTCGGGAAGTCTTCCTTCAAGCGAAGCTCCACGGACGACCGGGGTTAAATCGGCGAACGGGGGATCTCATTCGAAGCTTCGTGGCCAAGGTGTCCGCGCCATCCTTAAATCTGGATGCGCTGGAGGCATGGTCGGCGTCTCGCTCGCCCTACGCTGGGATTCAGGAGACTGGCGGAACAGTGCGCCCGAAGAACCGGAAGTATCTTGCAGTTCCACTTCCGGGCGCGCTGACGAAGGCCGGAGCGATAAGAGGCACGCTTGTCGGGTCGCCACTGGAGGGGGAATCGAGACCATCGCTTTACAACGTACCCGGCCTGTTCTTGATCCATTCCCAGGCGGGGAACTTGCTTCTCGCGAAGAAGAAGGGGAAGGGAATTCTACCTCTGTTCGTTCTCAAGAAATCGGTAAACATTCCGCCGAGGATGGGATTCTTCGAGACGTTCAGGAGATGGATCGCAAAGCCGCGCTTCCAGAGATATTTCCGAAACGCGGTGAACGCGGCATGGGAAAAGACCCGAGGAAATAAATGAGCTCGATCGCAAGGACAATTACCGTCGATACTCCTTCCGAGGAGGAGATCACTGTCTATCGCGGGTCCTTCCTTCAGATCGACTTCACGCTACAGGACTCAGACGGCTCGGCTATTTCCATCGCAGATGGAACGGTCAAGTTCACGGTCTACGATATCCAAGCAGGAGCGAATGAATTTCAACTCCGTACGCAACCCGTGACAAGCGGCAGTTGGGCCGCCGATGTTGTTACGTTTACCAGCGCCGCTCACGGGTTCGCGGTTGATGATGTCGTGATAGTCGAGGACTGCACGCCCTCCAATTACAACGGGACTTATACAATCGTGAGCGTGCCCACGGCGAGCACCTTCACCGCCGCACTTGTCGGAGATCCCGGGGCCTTCACTGACGCGGGATACGTAACCGACAGCACGGCGCGGATCGAGATGACTACACCGGCGAGCGGGTTGTTTACGGTCTACCTCGAAGACACCCAAACGGACACCGATGCGAAAACCTATCGCTATTCGGTTTGGGTGAAACTCTCTGGCGGCTCTGAACTCGTCGCGGCTGATTCCGTTTTCAGGATCTACGCATCGGCTTACGCGGGGAATTGATGGCACAGTACACGACACAATCGACGGTATGGGATAGCATCGAAGCCAACCTGCTATCGGCGCTGGACCTCATCAAGCAGACGGGGGGATATAATTTCGATATTCACGAAATCGTGACATGGGGATTCGATGACTTTCCATTTTCCGGCAGGTGGCCCGCTGCGGGTCTCGTGATCGGAAGGGAGATAACTGAGGATACATTCGCAACCACGGTGCGGAGATGCAGGCGCGATATCGGAATCGAGATGTGGGTTCAGGGCCCATCAGGGCCGAAGCGGAAAGAAGCCACATTTTCCAGGGTCTACCAGATGATTATTTCGGACATCGAAAAGGCGCTTTTAATAGATCACACGCGGGGAGGGTACGCCGAGGATACGGAGATAAGCGAACGTTCACCCGCAGTTGATTCGCAGAAAAAACTCATCGGCGCGGTAGTTCGCGCCCAAGTGATTTACCGTCACAAGTTCGGGGATCTCTACACCCTGCTGTGAGGAGTAATAGGATGCTGGAACACATCGAGGACATGACCGGCGGCCTCGTGGTCAGTGCGGGGTCCCTGACAACCGCCTTCACGGGCAACATCACGACGCCGATGAAGACCTATGCGCTGGAGGTGGAGCACTACAAGGACGCGACTACTCCGCAGGGAGCGGGGCGTTGCGCGATCGCAAACGAATTGATTCTCTACTTCACGAAGACGCAGGGATCGGCGGAAGAAATCTTGATCCAGGTCACCGAATCGGACACGGAAGCCTTCACCGTTTCCAGCATCGTCCCGATCGGTGGTGCCGAATACCTGACGATCAAATCCTCTGCCTATTCCGATGCGACGAGCTACCGCGTGGGGCCGATCCCGATTCGCGGAAAGTACATCAAGATTGCCGCGAAGTACAGCGGGGGAGCTGCGACCTCTGCGGCCCTGACGGTCTACCGGAAACTGTTCCACAACGACCAACTCGCCTCAAGTGTCTCCTCGATCACGGGTCCTTCGGGTCTCGTCGCGGATGTTCGGCCCACGGATCTTGTCGTTGATGAAGGTCTCGCCTATAACGCAGCCATTCCCGTGAGCGCAGGATCATGGGCGGCGGGCGTTGTGGCGATGACCTCGACGGGCCACGCATGGGTCACGGGGGATGTCGTCACCGTCTCGGGATGCGGGAACGCGAATTACGACGGGACCTATACACTCACGGGTGTGTACGGCAATGACTGGGCGGCTGCACTCGTCGGGGACCCTGGAGCCTTCACGACGGCGGGCTCCTCGATCCAGGCGCAGAGCACCACGAGGCTGGTAGACGAAAACAAATCATGGACAGCAGATGAACACTCGAACGCCGGGAGATATATCGAGATCACGAGCGGGACCGGAGCGCGGCAGTACGCGGCCATAACCGACAACGGGACGCACTGGATCGCTTTCTCAGCGATAACAACGGCTCCGGTTACGTCTGACTCTTCGTACTCGATCATCGAGTTGAACGTCAACGCCCTCGTTACGAACACAGAACTGAGCCTGAAAGTCGGCTCGATCACCGTGGACAACATCGACGCCTACAAGTACCGGGCGACACAGCCCGACATCGCGGCCGGCGATTCGGCGCAGGGCTCCTGCGATGTGAAGGGCAACGTTCGCGTGGCAGGCGCAGAGGCGCATGACGCCGCAGCGGCCCGAGCGCCCGTGCGTATCGCAGGCTATGCCAGCGACGCGGCGCCCACGGATGTAGCCGATGGGGACGTGGTGAATGCCTGGAACGCCCAGAACGGAGCCCTCGTTGTCGCAGGCTACGATATGACCGATAGCGTGGCACGTCCGATCCATCAAGCAACGGATGATGCGGTCATGCCCGCGTTGCCGGAATTCCTTCCTGTAGGTGGAGAATATCGGGCCTCCCCGACAACCTATTCGGATGGAGATGCGGCTGTCTTGCAAATGGATGTGAATGGTTACCTCCATACCGAGACGCACAGCACGGCAGGCGGTACGCCGATCTATGGTCAGAAAACCGTTGCGGTAGCGGGGACCGAAGAACCGCTCGCGGCTGATCAAGCGGTGAGCGATGGATTCACGGTCATGGTCAAAGCTCTACATTCGAACACTGACGTGCTTGTTGTCGGCGCAAACGGCCTCACGACGAGCACGGGTTATCCGCTCTACGCTGGCGAGGAAATCGGGCTCAAGGTGACGAACCTCAACCTGATTTACATTGACGTCGCGGTCAGTGGCGAGGGGGCGGCTTACATCGTAGAAAGCTGAAAGTCATAGCGTGCGGAGGGAGGCATCCGACGCATTGCTGAGGAGCATAGACATGGCATACGGAAAAGGACCTTCATGGTTTTTCAAGACTGGCGGCTGGCTCCAGAATTCGAACGCCACGGGCGGGAGAATTTACGCGTGGTCCGGCACGGCGCTTCTGAAACTCGACGACGCTCAAGTCGCCTCCTTCAAGGCAGCTTCCGGCGCGGGCACCTCGACATACTTCAAGGCGGAAGATGCGGAAGCGGCTGGCGACGTCGACGGCGCGAGCATCTACATGGAGCCGGGACTTGCGAACGGCAGCGGC
This sequence comes from uncultured Planctomycetaceae bacterium, assembly GCA_964464525.1. GTDB lineage: Bacteria > Planctomycetota > Phycisphaerae > UBA1845 > UTPLA1 > CAYXGR01. Next base: position 527 of record CAYXGR010000035.1, on the reverse strand, counting down.
AGCGACGGGAAGTTCTGCATCCTCCAGCCGGGCGGGACGCCGGGAACGGATGAAATTGCGCTTTGGCACGATGGCACAAACTCGCATATACGCGCAGGATCCGGGCAGGTGCGTTTTGAGACGGGGGATGCAACAGGATGTTTATACTGGACCGGGGCATCTTTGGCCCCGACCAACGCGAATGCCAGGCTGCTCGGCGGAAGCACCTCGGCTGAGTGGCGTTCCGCCTACCTCGGCCAGGACACCACCACCGGCTCCGTCTCCACCTCCGGCCTCTACCTCGGCCTCGACCAGGAAGCGCGCCTGCGCTGGAACAAGGACGCGACGGGCTACCCTGCGGCTTCGCTGATACTCGGCCTTAACGCCGTCGGCAGCGCGGCGGCGGATCGGCTGGCGCTGAGCGCGGCAACGGTAAGCGGCTTCGCGGCGGGAGCGGATAAGGCAGGGAAACAGACATTTCACTGCCCCCACACCGGCGGGGCAGCGGCCGAGGATGGTACGAGCGAGCAGCGATTCCTGGCGGGTCT